>JAFCZD010000043.1 GCA_019314525.1 Deltaproteobacteria bacterium | reverse complement strand
ACGGAGGTGGAGCAGGCTCAGCGCCAAGGCGACCTTCAGCGAGCCGCTGAGCTGAGCTATGGACGCATCCCAGAGCTGCAGAAGAAGCAGCAAACGCTGCAGGAGGAGCTGCAGCAGAGCCGTGAGCAAGGGGCCTACCTGCGCGAGGAGGTCACGGAGGAAGACATCGCCTCTGTGGTGGCGCGCTGGACCGGAATCCCTGTTAGCAAGATGCTCGAGAGCGAGGGCGAGCGACTCTTGAAGATGGAAGCGCGCATCCAGCAACGCGTGGTAGGCCAAGACGATGCCGTCAGCCGCATCGCCAAGGCCGTTCGTATGTCTCGCGCGGGTCTCTCGGACCCCAACCGCCCCATCGGCTCTTTTCTCTTCCTGGGCCCCACCGGTGTCGGCAAGACCGAGCTGGCTCGAGCCTTGGCGGAGTTTCTCTTTGATGACGAGCGGAACATCGTGCGCGTCGATATGAGCGAGTACATGGAGAAGCATGCGGTGAGCCGACTCATCGGCGCACCCCCCGGCTATGTCGGCTACGACGAGGGCGGGCAACTCACAGAGGCCGTCCGGCGACAGCCCTACAGCGTCGTGCTCCTCGATGAGATCGAAAAAGCACATCCGGATATCTTCAACGTGCTGCTGCAGGTACTCGACGATGGGCGCCTCACCGACGGCCAGGGTCGCACGGTGGACTTTCGCAATACGATCTTGATCATGACCTCCAACGTCGGGAGCCAGTTAATCCTGGAGACCGAGGATCACAAAGAGCTCGAGGCGCAGCTGGCGCTCGCGCTCAAACAGACCTTTCGGCCCGAATTTCTCAACCGCGTCGATGGTACGCTGCTCTTCGCGCGCCTCCACAGGGCGGCCATCCGCGAGATCGTCGATATCCAGATGCGTCACATACGTGCGCTCCTGGCCCAACGACAGGTCGAGATCGAACTTTCGGATGCCGTCAAAGACCATTTGGCAGAAATCGGCTACGATCCGGCCTTTGGCGCCCGACCGCTCAAGCGTGCGTTGCAGCGCGAGCTGATGGAGCCGCTCTCAGAGAAGATCATCTCTGGCGAGATTCGCTCGGATAATCGCGTGCAGGTAACCCTGCACGAAGGCATGTTGAGGTTCGAGCCGGAACGCGACACGGTGGCCTGAAACAAGACCCAGGACAAAGATGGAATACGTTGACTACTATGTAACTTTGGGCGCCAAACGCGACGCCTCACAGGACGAGCTGGCCAAGGCCTACAAACGCCTTGCGCGCAAATACCACCCTGACCTCAACAAAGCCGAGGGCGCCGAGGCCAAGTTCAAGGAGCTCAACGAAGCTTACGAGGTGCTCAAAGACCCTGACACGCGCAAGCGCTATGACGCCCTTGGGGCCAACTGGAAGCATGGCGCCCCCTTCGAGCCACCACCCGGTTGGGGTGGCAACGGCAACGGCGGCGGCGGTCGGCGCTGGGAGTTTTCTGGTGGAGGCCAGCCAGGCGCCAGCGGCTTCTCTGACTTCTTCGAGACGCTCTTTTCGAGCGGCGGCATGGGCGGCATGGGCGGCATGGGCGGAAGAGGACGTGCACGCCGTGGAGGTGCCTTTCGCAGCGAGGATCTCTTTGGTGGCTTTGGGGCGCCACCACCCCAACGGGGTCGCGATGTGGAGACCTCCCTCAAGGTGAGCCTCGAGGATATCTACAAGGGCAGCAAGCAGACGGTGACGCTCTCTTTTGGCGGTGAGCGCAAGAAATACGACATCACGATCCCAAAACACATCCGCCATGGTGAAAAGATGCGCTTGGGAGGCCAGGGAGCCGTGGGTCAGAACGGCCAGCGTGGTGATCTCTTCTTGGAGATTCAGCTGCAGACAGACCCACGCTTCCGAGTGGAGGGTGACGATCTCGTGGCCACCCTCGAGGTGCCCGCCTGGGATGCGGCACTTGGATCCAAAGTGCTCGTAACAACACTGGAAAACGAAGTAACTATGACGGTTCCAGCGGGCGTGAGCTGTGGTCAACGCATGCGATTGCGTGGCAAGGGCCTCGGAAAAAAAGGGGGCAGCAAGCGGGGCGACCTCTACATGGAGATCAAGGTCGTCGTGCCCAAGAAGATCTCGCCCGAAGAGCGTGAACTCTTCGAGAAACTGCGTGAGCTACAGGAGTAAGAGCAGCAGCAACTAACTGATCGAAAACACGGGCTTACCTCTGGCCCGTGAGTCCTGTTATCATGCCACTAATGGCACCTAAAAAAGCGGACGGGCGTAGCGCCAAACCAGGCGCTGGCGCGGGTAAAGACGAATCCTCCAAGCAGAGCAAGGACCGCACGATAGCAGGCTACGCGCGGCTCGCAGGGTCAGGTATGGCGAAGAGGGTCTCAGAGCCCCAAGCCAAGCCTGCGACCAAGCCCGAAACCAACCCGCCCACAGCCCGCAAAAGCCGGCCAACGCCACCGCCACCACCAGCGCCACCGGGCATTGTAAAAAAAGACAGCCTGCTTCCCGACGAGGAGAATGTTGGGATCACCACGGACAACCTCTTCGATGATGAGGACTACAAGCCGGCACCCGCTGGCAAGGCTCCTGCTGGCAAAGCTCCCACGGGCAAAGCTCCCACGGGCAAAGCTCCGGCAACACCCGTGAGTGAGCCCGAATTGGACGAGAGCAGCTTGGCGGAAAATACGATCCTGCTGGCTGAAGACGACCTGGAAGTCTACCATGAGGACGAAAGCACCGCCTCCGGTCTGCCCTTGCCTCCCAAGTCCCCTCCTATGCCGCGTAAGACCGACCCTTTCGGCACCCCCATCGCGCGTGGCATTACGGCCAACCTCTCCATGGACGATCTCGAGCCGATCACGGTGGTGCCAACGCCTGCCAAGGAACCACCCGCCTTTGAAGATGATGCGTTGGTGGCCAAAAAAAGAGAACTCTCCCAGATCGATAGCTCGGAGTTTTATACCCAAGAAGCGGCGGCGCTGGCCGGTGAACGGCCCGAACACGCAGCGCTGCTGATGCTCGAGGCGGCCCATGAGGCGAAGGCCCGCGGGGCCAGTGACGGCGAGGTGGCCACCCACCTTCACAAAGCGCTGAAGCTGGCGCCTGAGAGCGCGCTCGTGGTGCCGCTCTTGCGCTCGGCCTTTCAAGAAATCGCACACCACGACGATGTGCTCGAACTCTCGCGCGTTCAACTTGGCGCTGGTGGGCAAACCCTCGAGCGTGTCGCGGTGGCCCTGGAGGCGGCGGCCATCCTCTACCACCAAAAGAATAACGCACGAGGCGCCCTCGCCCAGGTAGAAAAGGCCTTGGCCGCCAGCCCAGCCCATATCATCACCCTCGTGCTGGCTGTGGAGCTCCAGCTCGAACTTGGTGCCTTCGACAAGGCGGTAGCCTCTCTTGAGCAACTCACAGAAGCCTTGAGCACACCGCAGGATCGGTCGATCTATTTGCAATTGGCCGCCACCCTGCAGGAGACGCGACTCGACCAAGCGGAGAGCGCCGCCAAGACCTACGGCCGCGCAGTAGATGCCGCAGGAGATAACCTCCCAGCGCTGCTGGCGCTCTGCGATCTATTGGAGGCGTTGAGCCACCACGAGGAGTTGGCGCGCCGCTTGGAGCAGCTCGCGGCCCTCGACCGCGACGGCGCGGTGGCCCACCTCTTGCGGGCGGGGACCCTGCATCTCGACCGCACCCGCGACCTTCAAGCGGCGACGCGTTGCTTTGTTGGGGCTGTCGAGCGCGACCCCACAGACCTCACGCCTCTGCTGCGCCTCAGCTATGTGCTGGAACGACGGGGTAAATGGAAGGACCTGGTGGAGGCGCTGCGCCAGCTGCTGAGCCTCACCATCGACCTCGCTGGCAAGGTCGCGCTCCTGACGCGTATCGGCTGGCTGCAACAAAACCGCCTTAGCCAACGCGACAACGCCATAGAGGCCTACACGCAGGCGCTCAGGCTCCAGCCAGGTTATCTCCCGGCGCTGCAAGCCGTGGGCACCCTCCACCGCCAGCAAGGCAACTACGAAGAGCTGCTGGTGCTGCTGCTCCCAGAGACCGAAGGCAGCGATCCACCTGCGGCGCGCGCCATCCGCTCTGTAGAAGCGGGAGATATCCTCGCCGAACACCTCGGGCGCGAAAAAGATGCCATCGCGGCTTACCGCCGAGCCCTTGAGCTCCGGCCAGGTTGGCAGCTGGTCTTCTGGAAGTTACGACGAGCCCTGCGCAGCGCCGCGCTACACGCTGAGAGTGCCGAGCTGATCGCGGCGCAACTGGAACACCTCGAAGACGCCAAGACACGCCAACACCTCTTGGTGGAACTCGGAGACCTGCTGGCAGGCCCTCTGGGGCGCCTGGACGAAGGCGTGGAGGTGCTGGAGCGCGCCCGGCGCTTGAACACCACACGAACGGCAGGGCTGGGGCTAATCGACCTCTACGACCTCCACCACCGTCACGCTGATCGAGCGAAGGTTTTACTCGAAGAGGCTGACGACACCAACGATCCCGAAGAAGCCCAAGCCTTTCGTCTGCTGGCCGCCGCCCTCTTCGAAACTCAACTCGACGAGCCCAACCGCGCCCTCGATGTCTACCTGAAGATCCTCGCGGAGCACCCACAGAATGCGAGCGCCACGCGGGCCGCAGGGCGGGTCTATCATCGACTAGAACGCTGGGTGGAGTTGATCGAACTCTACCGCCATGAGCTCAAGGGTGACGAGAGGCGAGACCACAGCTCAGAGCTGCTTTGCCGCGTCGCCCGTGTCTATGAGGAAAACCTGGGCCAGGCCAGCGCCGCCATCAACGCCTACACCCAAGCCCTGCAGCGCGACCCCACAAACTCCATCGCCCTCGACCAGCTCGTGCGGCTGGTGCGACGTGAGGGACGAGACAAGGAGCTGGTGAGCACCCTTGAACGACACGCAGCTCAGTGCAAAGACCCCCACGCCACCGCCGACGCCCTCTGCCGCGCGGGGGAGATCTGCGAAAACTGTCTCGGCGACGACAACGCCGCCACCTCTCACTACGAAGCCGCCCTCGAGGCCAATAAGGCCTCGGTCCCAGCCCTCTCGGGCTTGACCCGCGTTCAGCTGCGCAAGCACGACTTCGCCGCCACCGCGGAGGCCCTCGCCGCGCTCACCCTCGTGCTCCCCGACGGCTCGTCAGCGCGCCTGCACGCAGAGCTGCGCGTGGCACGGCTGCACGAACATCGGCTGCAGAGACAACCCGACCTGGCGCAACTGCAAGCCGCCATGGGGGCAAGCTACGCGCCCTATTTGCGCTTTGACCTCACGCGCGCTGTGCGCAGAGAGCTCCCTGAGCGCGCCGCCGAGGCCCTCTTCGCGCTCTCGCAGCAAACCACCGACCGCGATCTCTCCGCGGCCTACGCGCTGCTCGCCGCCCAACGCGATGAGTTTGGCGGCGACCCCTCGCGGTGTGTCACAGAGGCCCAATTCGCCCTCGCAAACAGCCCCACACAGCCGGTGCTCAGCTGGCAACTCCAACGGGCGTTGCGGGCTAATGGCCACTTCGAAGCGCTGGGCCGGCAGCTGGAACAAGAGGCCAGCCAAGAGGGAGACCCCGCCTTCCGCTTGCCCCTGCTGGAGAACGCCACCCGCGCGATGCTCGCGGCCCAGCGACCGGATGAAGCGATTCGCCTCGCTCGGCAGGCCCTCACCACCAACAAAAAAAACCTGCCGTCCCTCCTCGCCCTCGCGCGTATGGCCGAAGAAGGTCAACGCTTCAGCGAGCTAGCTGCCTACTGTGATCAGCTCTCCGCTGCCAGCGCAGCTCATGATAACCGGCTCACCCTCTGCCTGCTGGCCTCAGACCTCTGGGCACGGCACGCTCAAGATCCGGTGCACGCGCTCTCCAGCCTGCAGTTCGCCCTCGATGACGACCCTGGACAGCCAGATGCCTTCGCCCGCGCAGAGCGACTCTTACTCTCCACCACCGACTTCGATCGACTCTCGCGCCTCTACTCACGGCGCATCAGCGTTGCCACCGAACCCTCGCAGAAGGTGGAGCTCTTGCGGCTCAACGCGCGCTTGATCCGTGACCGCCTCAACGACACCACCCGCGCCATCGCGGAGCTCACGACGCTGCTCTCTCACGCGCCCCGCGACATCGACGCCCTCGCGGAGCAGGCCCAGCTCCTGGCGCATCAATGGCGCTGGTCTGACACCGTTGGCACCCTCTCAACCTTGATCGAGGTCGCAGATGACGCGTCGGTGGTGCACGACGCCATGCTGCACCAAGCGCGCATCTGGCTCGAGCACCTCCACGAGCCCATCCGCGCACGCGGGGTGCTGCAGGATATCCTCGCCAACACTCCCCATGACGTCGAAGCCCAGCAGATCCTGGTGGGTGTACATTTCTCCGAGGGCGCCTGGGACACCGCGCGTGAGCTCCTCGACAAGTTGGTAGAGAGTGAAGAACTCTCGCTGCAGGTCTGGGCTCTAACCCAGCGCGCTGAGCTCGCACGCGCCGGGCTGCGCGACGAAGAGCTGCGCAAGGCATCCGATAAAGAAGCCCTACGCCGCGCCTCCGCCAACGCCCCTATGCTGGCGCAGCTCCGCACGCAATATGCTGTACACCAAGAAAGCAAGCGCCTCGCCGAACTATTGACAGAGGTCATCGATGAGACAACCGATGCCGACGTTGTAAGCCCGTTACGCCTGATGGTGGCGCATACATTGTTGGAGCTGAGAGAGCCACAGCTCGCCATTGAGCACCTCCGAGCCCTCGCCATGACCCAACCCGAAGGCAGCGAAGCGCAGCTCCTCTGGGCCAAGGCCCAAGAGGCCGCTGGCGACAGCGAGGGAGCAGCCCAGCGCTATCGACAACTCGTGACCCACAAGAGCCCAGAAACCCAGGTCGAAGCGGCGCGTGGGCTGAGTCGGCTGATGAGCTTTTTGGGACAACCCGCCATCGCCTCCTCCGCCGCTGCGCTGCTCCTTGGCCGGGGTGAAGCGAACAGCGGTGAAGAACAACAGGTGCAGGCCCTGGAACAAACCGGCGCCCCCTATGGTTCCCTCGAACTCTCTGCGTTGGCGGTGCCACGCGAACTTGGTCCGCTGCATGAACTCCTCAGCTTGGTCCTTCCGCACCTCTCCAGCGTCTACAAGGCGAAGCCTGCTGACCCGCTCCCAGGCTCCCATGAGCTCGTCGTGGCGACCACACAGATCGCCACAGCCTTTGGCCTCCCTGCACCCAAGCTCTCCGTGGAGGCCGAGGCGGCGCTCGCGGGTATGCCGGCCATGGCGGGCGTGGGACATCCTCCCTCCCTCTATCTACGAGCGGACCTGGTTCGGCAAGGGTTCACTACACGTTATCGCTTCTGGGTTGGCCGCGCGCTGGCGTTGGCGGGTGGCGCCGGTGCACTCTTCAAGCATCTGAGCGACGCAGAGCTCGATCTCTTTGTCACAGCGCTGCTCACACCACGACCTCTGGACGCTGCGACCCAAAACCTACGCAAGCAGTTAACGCGTGCTCTACCCCGGCGTACCCGAAAACAGGTAGAACAACTCACGCTCAGCCCTCCCGGCCCCGATGTCTGGAGTCGCTATCGCATCTTCGAGATGCAGCACGCAGATCGGGCAGGCCTCCTCGTGTCGAGCAACCCACATGTGGCGCTCACAGAGCTGGGGAAATCCATCGGGCAGGGCATCGACTCACCGCGCTTGCAAGAGCTGCAGCGTTACTCCCTCTCCGATGATTACGCGCGACAATACCATGCGCTGTGGACCCGGTCTCCAGCCTGAGCATGAGACGTCACAGCCCATATTTACTCCTTGCCTGCTTACTGCTCGTGGCTTGCCCTGCCCGCACCCCGCGCGGATTGGGAAGCTGCCCGCGAGAGGTGCCCGCGGGCCCGATCATGCCTGGCCAAGAGCCACAACACCTGATCGCCGATTATTGGTTGGCCCAGCGTGAAGCGCCCCACGCGCTGCTCCTCAACGCCACGGAGATCACAGCGCACAACGCGCGCCTACAAGCCACCGTGAGCGCACGCTCACGGGTTGATCTACAAAAGGGTGAGATGACGCTCCCCCGTGCGCAGCTCATCGAGAGCCTCGCCAAGCTGAAGCAAGCCGCGGAAGCAGGTAAGAGGGTGATGGACGATGAGAAGGTGCCAAGCGTCGCGCTGCTCACGCATTTGCGCAAAGCCATTGATGACCTCCAGGAGGTGAGTGAGCTGCGAGGCGTGTTGCACAGCACACCCTTGCGCTGTTACCCCACGGTGAGCCCCGTGCTTGAGGCGCCCCATGAGTGGGCTTTCGACCTCGGGCAGTGCACGCAGCTGCACTATGGCGAAGTCGTACGCGTATTGGGGCGGCCAGCCAAGAGCGAAAACGGAACGCTCTGGTATGTGCGAGGGGCTTACTCTGCGGGGTGGATCGCCAGTGACGCCCTCTCGGCCCCCCTGCCTCCTGAGAGCGCCAAGGCCCTCCACGCGCCAAAGAGCTTCGTCGTCGTCAAGCATGACCGCGTCGCAATTTGGACGCGAAGTGAAGGTGGCGCACTGCTCGGCGTGGCGCGCATGGGGACTCGATTCCCCTTGCTAGAAAAGAGAGCCAACGGGACCCTCGAGGTGCAGGCCGTGGGCGCCAAAGGCATCACGACCGCCTACTTAAGGAGACCCTCTCGGGTGTCTTTGGGTTACCTGCCGCTGACCCACGCCAACCTGCTGCGCAACGCCTTCGTGCTGCTGCATAGCCCCTATGGCTGGGGCGGCATGGGCGCGCAGCGCGACTGCTCACGGTTGATGATGGATATCTTCTCACCCTTCGGCCTCGAGTTGCCACGAAACTCGCGGCAGCAAGCCCAAGCAGGGCTGCGCCATGTCGATGTCTCCACCCTCTCGGACGCAGAGAAGCGCCGCACCATCGCAGAGGTTGGACGTAAAGCGGTCACGCTGCTCTACTTCAAGGGCCACATCATGCTCTACCTCGGCCGAGAGGCAGACCGACTCTACGCCCTGCACCTCTTCTCGGGCTATCTCGTACCTTGCCCGCATGGCGGAGAGACCATGCACCGGGTCAACCACACCAGCGTGACCCACCTGGAGTTGGGTCGGGGCAGCAGCCGCCGCGCGTTCATCGAGCGCATCGAGCGGCTCGTTATTATTGGCCCCGCCAAGGGCAAAGACCCAAGCCACTGAGGTCGTTCGCGGTGGACAGTGGACGATCAACGCCCATGAAGAATCAGATCGCCCTCACCCTGGTCTTCACCCTCGCCGCGTGCACAGATGGCGGCCAGGTGGTGGCGCGTCATGTCGACGCTGGCGGGAAGGGTGACGTCTGCTCGTGGCGAGCAGAGGAGTTTGCCCACTCCATGCCCATCCGCCACGTCAACGGCGAACCATCCCACTTCAAGGTCACCTTCGATGCCCAGCGGCGCGAGTTCGTCTTCGTTTTCAAACCCGACTCGCGACCGAGTTCAACGCAGCTCCTCCTGCAACGCTTCTCTGAGCAGGGCGTGCCCACCACGAGCCCTGTGGAATTGCAAAGGGAGATCCCCCCCCTCAGAGCCCTCACCCACTGGAACCATCGCCTCACGGGCCTGCTCTGGACCGGCCACGGGCACCTCGCCATCTGGAGCCAACGCAGCAGCCCCCAGCCCGGTGAAGTGCGCAGCGAGCTCTGGGCCCAACGGATCCTCGACGACTCGCCCCTAGACACACCCCAGCGGCTTATCGACGTAGAGGGCTTTGTCGATGCACGCACCGTGCGCCTGATCGGCGACCAGTTGCTGGTGGCCTCTGTGGAGGACGAAGGAGGTACCTCAACGGACCTCACGAGCAACCCCACGATCACGTTACGCCACTTTGGTAGCGATCTCTCGATCCAGGGCACACCGCTGATCATCCCCGAACAAGACCTGGACGCCACGCCTTGGCTCGTCTCCGATATCAACCTGGCCGGTGACGAAGCGCATGGGGGGCTCTTGTTCTCCACCCTCCACGCCGATGGAGCCCACTCCACCTTCGCACTCATCGCTGGGCAGCAACTGGTTGACGTGAGCACGGAGCCCCTCACCGGCCCTGACCCCTGGGCCACGAGCGCGCTCGGCTATGGCAAGGGGAGGTTCTTACGCTGCTCGTCGAGCCCCGGCGATTGCCGCCTAGTCGAGGCCGTGAACCGTGACGCTCTAGGCACGCCCGTGGCCTTCGCGCCGCCCGGTGGGGAGCAGGTCAACGCCATACGCTGGCATGAGGACCGCTTCTGGATCGGCGCCACCTCGGCCAATGGGCCAGCACGGCGCATGCTGGGCTGGGTCGACGCGGCAGGCCAATGGGGCTACCAGCCGGTGTGGGGCGATCCCTCCCGTACGCTCGGCTCTGCATCCAGTCTGACGCTCCACCCTCGCGGAAGCGACGAGATCTTCTGGATCGACAACTTCCTCTCGGCCGGAGGGTTGGAAGAGCTGAACATCCTGCTGCACCTCACGCGCAATTGCCCAAGATGACGTCTAATGAGCGCTACTGAAAAGCTCTCCTCCCATGCCATACTCTCAAGATCACGCGTAACGCAGCGCGCCATCGCAACACTTTGAAAGCATTGACTATTGACGAAATAGTGGGAAGTTGTTGTGCTGGGGCCGTAGGATAGCGCCGTAGAGCAACACCATAAGGGTGCCAACAGGGACGCGATGGACGACGAGCCGAATCCCGAGAAGAAGCCTCCCCTCACGGAGCATGAGAAGACGCACGTGGGATCGCGAGAGGTGCACCTCGTAGAGCCCCAGTCGGCGGTGGTGGGAGCGACACCCCTCACGGTGGATCCCCTCAAGTCTCCTGATGAAGATGTTCCGGTGGAGATCCCCAAGCTGCCCCCCAGCGAGCCCACCGAAGCCCCCCCCCAATCGTCCACCCGGGAGTCCCTCGAAGCACCTGATCCAGAGCGACCTCCCAACTTGCGTGCACGAGACATGCACCGTTGGGGCTTTTTGGGATGGGTTCTTGGCAAGCTCTTCTTTTCGAAGGTCTTCTTCCCCAAAGAAGCCGCTGACCGCATCCGTGAGGCCGCCGCCGAGGGCACGGTGGTCTATGTGATGCGCATCCGCAGCACCCTCAGCTTCCTCTACTTCAACCACGCGCTGCTGGCTCAGGGCCTTCCCATCGCTCATTTTGCCAACGGGCTGCGCACCCTCTTGTGGCAGCCGATCCGCTTGCTCTTGCGCCAGCTCTTCGGCCCACGCACCCCAGAACCCGTCGAGACCCTCAAGGAGCTGACCAACAACAAACAAAGCTCGGCGATCTTCCTACGCTCCCACGCCGTCTTCCCCACACCCAACTTCGAAGGCCCCTACCTGCGCACGCTGCTGGAGCTACAGAAGCAAACGACACGCCCGATCATCCTTGTACCACTAACGGTGCTGTGGGGCTTCCATAAAGTGCGCAACGCGCCTGGTCGCTTCAACCTGCTCCAACCCATCTTGGGCAATCAAGACGAGCCACGGCCGCTTCGACGGTGGTTCCAGATCTTTCGTTATGCCCACCGCTCCCTGGCGGTGGTCTGTCAGCCCCTGCGCCTCGACCGCTTCTTGGCGGAGCGTGAAGACGACCAGGACGCGAACAAGGCAGCTGACTCTCTCGAGACGGAGATGATGACGCGCATCGAGGCGGAGCGCCGGGTGCGCATCGGCCCCCGACGCGCGCACTTCTTGCAGATCCGCAAGCGCATCCTCGATCGCCCCGAGGTGGAGACGCTGATCCACCAGCGTGCCACCGAGCAGGGCAAGAGCGTGCAGCGCATCAAGGCCCAAGCCTCCAAGACGCTCAAGAAGATGCAGGCTCAGATGAGCACGCGCGGCCTGCGACGCCTGAAATGGATCGTCGATCAGTTCTGGAAGCGTATCTTTCAGGGCTTCGAGGTGGATGAAACGGGGCTCGCCAAGCTCCCCGAGGTGGGGCGCAGGGGGCCGCTGGTCTTTCTGCCCACCCACCGCAGCCACGTTGACTATCTCGTGCTCTCGGATCTCTTGGTCTCCCGCCAACAAACTCCACCGCATATCGCCGCTGGGGCGAACCTCTCCTTCTGGCCCATGGGCTGGATCTTCCGCACCGCTGGCGCCTTCTTCCTGCGCAGGCGTTATCAGGGCGACCTGCTCTACAGCGCCCTGCTGCGCGCCTACGTCGCAGAGCTGCTCACAGAAGGTCACTATATGGAGATCTTCATCGAAGGTGGCCGCACACGCACAGGAAAGCTCCTCGCGCCCAAGCTCGGTCTGCTCTCAGTGGTGGCAGACCTCGCCGCCAGCGGAGAGGTCCCCCCCGTTCACGTCGTGCCCGTCTCCATCGGCTATGAGCGCACCGTGGAGCTCAAGTCCGTGACCCGTGAGTTGACGGGGGGCCGCAAACAACCCGAGAGCATTGGCTCGATCTTGCGCGCCGCGGCGGTGCTGCGCTCGGGGCGCGGCTACGGCTTCGTCAACATACAATTCGGTGAGCCTATCGACGTGCGAGAGTTCCTCGTGAAGCGCGGCTACGAGGGGCGAGAGGACGAGCCAGAGGTTCGCCGCAACGCCATCCGCGCTCTGGGCTATCACTCCCTCGACCGAGCTTCCAAGGTGAGCTCCATCACGCCTACCTCCCTCTGTGCCACCGCCATGCTGGCACCCGCCACCCGCGGCGTACCACGCTCACTGCTCAAACAGGCCGCGCAGCTCTTCAGCGTGGTGGCCAAGAGCTCAGGTGCACGTTTTTCCAACGCTCTGTGGCCCAGCCCAGATCAGGTCTTCGACGACCAGCAGCTCGACCACGCTATCGAGCTACTCGCAGGCGACGACTGCATCGCCGTCATGGGCAACGCCGACGAGCGCATCTACGTCTCCGAAGACCAGGCGCGCGTGCGCCTCGACTACCAGAAGAACCTGATGATCCAGCACCTGCTGGGGCCTGCGTTGATCGCCATCGTGCTGCGCGCGATTCAGAGCCGTAGCCAAGGCCCGGTGGCGCTCTCGAGCCTGCAGAGCGGGGCACGTTTCGTCGCCAGCTTGTTGCGATTGCACTTCATCTTCGAGGCTGGCCGTCGCACCCCGGGGCTCATCGACGAATGGATCGAGCGCATGGCGACCCTGGAGCTGATCGACGTCGACAGCGGCGCAGGCGTCGTGACCGTCGACAAACGCTGCGCGGCCTCCTTGGAGCTCTTAGCAAGCGTCTTGGAGAGCACCGTCGAGGCCTACAGCGCCTGTGCACGGTCACTGTTGAGCCTCAAGGGCGGGTCACGCAGGCGCCCAGAGCTCGAACAAGAGCTGCTCGACAAGCTCCATCGACGTCACCTCACAGGCACCCTCCGTCGCTTTGAGTCATGCCAGGTGCCTCTGGTGAAGACCGTCATCGACTGGCTCTGCGACGAAGGAATCCTGCAGCAAACAAGCGACAACGGCGACCTGAAAGTCAGCCTCGCGCGGCAACACGCCGACGGTGACGCCCTCGCCCGGCTCGTGGAGCGCACCGAGCAGCTCTTGGTGAGTCGCTGACCATGTGGTAATAGGTAGGTGCTCAGACTAGAGCATCCGACATGGCAAAGGGCGTTGATAAGGATTCAACGCGCCCTCGTCGCGCCACGTCGTCTGTGATGCTTCCACACTGACCAAGACGTTCGCGGCGTGAGTCATGAACCAAGACTAGGTCGTGGATTCTCACCCCCTGACGTATCGCCTCCGTTTTTTGCTCAACGGGAGGTGGCTGGATAATTAACGATGAAGATGCAGCGTTTCAAAGATCGGGAGCGGCATATGCCGCTCAAACGCGACGCTCGAGAGCGGGCCCGCGACTTTGACGAAATCTATACCCCACCCAAACCCGAGCTGGTCGCCCAACAGGCCGCTCGCTGCGCCCAGTGTGGGGTGCCCTTCTGCCAAGCGCATTGCCCACTGCATAATAACATCCCCGACTGGCTGCTCCTCGCCGCCGCCGGCCGGGTTGAGGAGGCCTACGAGATCTCCTCCGCCACCAACAACATGCCAGAGATCTGTGGCCGCATTTGCCCCCAAGACCGCCTCTGTGAAGGCAGCTGTGTGGTGGAACAAGCGCACTTCGGCACCGTCACCATTGGTGCTGTAGAGAAGCAGATCACAGAGACCGCTTGGACCCAGGGCTGGGTGAAGAGCCTTCGCCCGGGCACTCCACGGGGAGCCACCGTGGGCATCATCGGCTCGGGTCCTGCAGGTCTCGCCGCCGCCGAGGAGCTACGACTCCTCGGGTATGGCGTCACGATCTACGAACGCGCCGATCGCGCTGGAGGGCTGCTGACCTACGGCATCCCGAACTTCAAGCTCGACAAGTCCGTGGTTGAGCGACGCATCAAGCGCCTCCAGGAAGGTGGCATCGAGTTCGCGCTCAAGACAGAGATCGGTGAGGACATTTCATTCGAGGAGCTGCGAGAGCGCCACTCAGCGCTGCTCCTCGCCACGGGCGTTTACGGCACACACCGCCTGCAGGTCCCTGGCAGGGATTTGCCTGGGGTGATCAGCGCCCTCGACTACCTCATCGCTGAGAACCGCCGTGGGCTGGGGGATACCCTTGACGCCGCAGACGACGCGCGTCTCAACGCCCATGATAAACGGGTCGTGGTCATTGGTGGCGGTGACACCGCCATGGACTGCCTACGCACCGCAGTGCGCCAGGGAGCCTCCTCCGTGCGCTGCCTCTACCGCCGAGATCACGCCAACATGCCGGGATCAGCCCGTGAGGTGGAGAACGCCAAGGAGGAGGGCGTGGAGTTTTCTTGGCTCGCCCAACCCACCGGCTTCATGGGTGAAAGCGCGGTGAGCACCGTGAAAGCCCAACGCATGCGCCTCGGTCAACCCAACGCAAGCGGCCGCCGAAAGGTTCACGCGGTGCCTGAGCGCTCCTTTGAGCTAGGCGCAGATCTGGTGATTGAGGCCCTTGGCTTCTCCGCCCAATCCCTACCCACGCTCTTCGGCTGCGAAGCGTTAGGGGTGACGCCCAGCGGCACCGTCAAGACAAATGAAGCGCTCCACACGAGCATACCAGGCGTCTTCGCCGCCGGCGATATCGTGCGGGGCGCCTCGCTGGTGGTGTGGGCGATCCGCGACGGACGAGAGGCCGCTGCCTCGATGCACACCTTCATCGAAAAGCAGCGCACCTCCTCCAAGGGAGGTGACGCATGAGCACAGACCTCAAAGCCTGGGTCGAACACTATCAGCGCGAAGCCAAACGCCTCGCCAAAGAGGGTCTCTACGATCCACAAAACGAGCATGATGGCTGTGGTGTAGGCCTCGTCGCCGCTATCGACGGCAAGCCGCGGCGCACCGTGGTGGAGGCTGGCATCTCCGCGCTCGGAGCGCTCTGGCACCGTGGCGCTGTGGACGCCGACGGCAAGACCGGTGATGGCGCTGGCATCCACCTGCAGATCCCCGAGAGCTTTTTTCGCGACCATGTGGAGCGCACCGGGCACGACCTCGGAAAAGGCCGGCTTGGCGTAGGCATGGTCTTTCTGCCGCGCACCGACCGCGAAGCGCAAGAGCGTTGTCGTTGCCTGGTAGAGGAAGAAGTGTTGGAGGCTGGCTACCGCATCTATGGCTGGCGGCAGGTCCCCATCAACGTCTCTATCATCGGCGACAAGGCCGTCGCCACACGCCCCGAGATCGAGCAGCTGATGGTGGGGGCACCAGAGGACTACAACAAAGAACGCTTCGAGCTCGAACTGCTGCTGATCCGTCGGCGCATCGAAAAGCGAGCCCTCGCTGAACACTTCAATGATTTCTACATTTGCTCGCTCTCATGCCGCTCGATTATCTACAAGGGGCTCTTCGTCGCAGAGCAGCTCTCGGCCTTCTATCCTGACCTGCGCGACGAGCGCTTCATCTCCAACTTCTGCATCTACCACCAACGCTACTCCACCAACACCTTCCCCCATTGGAAGCTCGCCCAGCCCTTTCGTGTCATCGCCCACAACGGCGAGATCAACACCCTGCGCGGTAACGTAGCTTGGCTGCAGAGCCACGAGCCACGGATGGCCTCGCCGCTGCTCGGCGAGCGCTTACAAGACCTGCTGCCCGTGGTGCAGCCCGGAAGCTCAGACTCCGCAGCCCTCGACGCCGTCTTCGAGCTGATGGTGCGCGCTGGCCACAGCCTGCCCATGGCGCAGGCGAAGCTGATCCCCGACGCCTGGGAACGACGCAGCTCCATGCCCACCGAGCAACGGGAGCTCTACGCCTACTGCAGCGCGCTGATGGAGCCTTGGGATGGCCCCGCCGCTGTGGCCGCCTATGGTGGCGCCTGGGTGTTGGCTGGCATGGACCGCAACGGGCTGCGGCCCCTGCGCTACACCCTCTCCGCGGATGGCTTGCTAACGGTGGGCTCAGAGACAGGCATGGTCACTGTGCACGCCGCCGAGACCTTGGAACGCGGGCACGTGGGCCCCGGCGAAATGATCGCCGTGGACTTAACCGCAGGGCGTCTCTACCACAGCGACGAGATCAAGGCTCACCTCGCCGCGAGTCGCCCCTTTGGTCGTTGGCTGGCGGACGTGACCACGCTACACCCCACCGTAGACAGCGACGCGGAAGAGAAACGCACGCTCAATAAGGTGCAGCTGCGTCGGCATCAGCATTGCGCTGGCTGGACCCTCGAAGATCTCGAGCTGCTCCTCGCCCCCATGGCCATGGATGGGAAGGAGGCCATCGGCTCCATGGGGGATGACACCCCCCTCGCGGTGCTCTCCACGCACTACCGTGGCTTGCACCACTACTTCCGTCAAAACTTCGCGCAGGTGACAAACCCGCCCATCGATCCTCTGCGAGAGCGGGAGGTGATGTCCCTGACGACACGCTTGGGAAACCAGGGCAATATCCTCGACCAGAGCGAGCGCCAATGCCGGCTGCTCCAGCTCGACTCGCCCGTGTTGACCAACGCCACCTTCGCGGCCGTACACGCCTTCATGGGCGAAAAGGCACATCACCTCAACTGCACCTTCTCGCCTGAGCAGGGAGAACACGCGCTCGCCGACGCGTTGCGGCGCCTGCAAGAGCACGCCGAAGAGGCCATCGGCGAGGGCGCGGAGCATCTGGTGCTCACGGACGAACAGGTCTCGGCAGACCGAGCCCCCATCCCGATGATCCTCGCCTGCGCGGCGGTTCACGTGCACCTCGTGCGCAAACGGCTGCGTACCTACACCTCCCTCAACATCCGCTCGGCCGAATGTCTCGACGTGCAATACTTCGCGGTGCTCCTCGCTGTGGGCGCCACGACGATCAACGCCTACATGGCCCAAGAGAGCATCCTCGAGCGCCACGAAAATGGACTGCTCGAGGGCAGCGGACAAGCAGCCGTGACGCGCTACCGTGAGGCCATCGAGGCCGGCCTGCTCAAGATCTTGGCCAAGCTCGGCATCTCCGTGCTCTCCGCCTACCGGGGGGGCTACAACTTCGAAGCCTTGGGACTCGCGCGCTCCTTGGTGGCCGAGTTTTTTCCCGGCATGCCCTCACGCCTCTCGGGCATGGGCCTCGGCGGCATTCAGCGCAAGCTGCTGGAGCAACATCAGCTCGCGTTCGCCAACGAGGAGGCGCCGCGCCTCGACGTTGGAGGTTTCTATCGGCATCGTCACCGGGGCGAGGTGCACGCATGGGACGCCGAGCTTCTGCACCTGCTCCAAGAAGCGGTACGCACAGACTCTTACTCCACCTACGAACGCTACGTCGCGCGCATCGAGACGCAGCCACCTATCGCGCTGCGTGACCTCTGGGTCTTCGATCCGCCCGCTGATCACTCCATGCTCGGAGAAGACGAGGTGGAGTCCATCACCGAGCTACGCAAGCGCTTCATCGTGCCAGGCATGTCCATGGGCGCTCTCTCCCCCGAGACCCACGCCACGCTGCAGGTGGCGATGAACCGCATCGGCGCCAAATCCTCGAGCGGCGAGGGCGGTGAGGACCCAGACCGCGCCCAGCTCGCGGCCGGCGGAGACAACCCCGCTTCATCGATCAAGCAGGTGGCCTCGGGCCGCTTCGGCGTCACCGCCGATTACCTCAACCGCTGCCGAGAGATTGAAATCAAGATGGCCCAGGGCGCAAAACCCGGCGAGGGTGGGCAGCTGCCAGGCTTCAAGGTGACCGAGTTCATCGCGCGCCAACGGCTAGCCACGCCAGGCGTGACGCTGATCTCTCCGCCCCCGCACCATGACATCTACTCCATCGAGGATCTCGCCCAGCTGATCTATGATCTGAAACAGATCAACCCCACGGCACGCGTCAGCGTCAAGCTCGTGGCCCGCAGCGGCATCGGCGCCATCGCCGCCGGCGTGGCCAAGGCCAAAGCCGACGTGATCACCATCTCAGGCCACGGAGGAGGGTCTGGCGCCAGCCCGCAATCGAGCATCAAATACGCCGGCATCCCCTGGGAGATGGGCCTCGCGGAGGCCCACCAGGTGCTGACCCTCAACGGGCTGCGCGATCGCGTGCTGCTGCGCATCGATGGGGGCATCCGCACGGGACGGGACGTGGTCATCGGCGCGATCTTGGGGGCTGAAGAGTTCGGCGTGGGCAGCACCTCGCTCATCGCTCTTGGCTGCCTGCTGGTGCGCCAATGTCACTCCAACACCTGCCCCGTGGGCGTCTGCACTCAGGATGAGGACCTGCGGAAGCGCTTCACGGGCGCCGCCGAGCACGTGGTCAACCTCTTCTCCTTTTTGGCTGAAGACGTGCGCCGCATCCTCGCCTCCCTCGGCATGCGCTCGCTGAACGAGGCCATCGGCCGCACAGACCTGCTCTTTCAAGCGAGCCGCGGAAGCGAGCACCTCGACGATCTCGACCTAAACCCGCTCTTGGCCCAAGCAAACCCTGGTGACCCCATCCGCTGCGCTCGAGACACACGCCTCGAAGTGCCTGACACCCTCGACGCGCTGATCGTAGAGGACGCCCGCGCGGCGCTGAAGTCCGGAGAAAAGATGCAGCTGGCGTACAACGTGCGCAACACCCAGCGCGCCATCGGGACCCGCCTCTCGTCGCATATCACCCGGCGCTATGGGATGCATGCTTTGCCCGACGATCAGATCACCGTGCAGCTTCGAGGATCAGCGGGGCAATCTCTCGGCGCCTTTTTGGTGAAGGGGGTGACCCTCGAGGTCCTCGGTGACGCCAACGATACCGTCGGCAAGGGCCTCTCCGGTGGAAAGATCGTGCTGCGCCCCATGACCTCGAGCGCCTTCGCCAGCCAAAAGAACGCCATCATCGGCAACACGGTGCTCTATGGTGCCACCAGCGGCGAGCTCTTCGCTGCTGGGCGAGCTGGTGAGCGCTTCGCCGTGCGTAACTCGGGCGCGGACGCCGTGGTAGAAGGCTGTGGCTCCAACGGCTGTGAATACATGACGGGGGGCATGATGGTGATCCTCGGCCAGGTGGGCCCAAACTTTGGCGCGGGAATGACCGGCGGCGAGGCCTTCGTCTACGATCGTGACAACACCCTCGAGCAGCTCGTCAACGATCAGAGCGTGCGAGTGGAGCCGCTGTCTGAGGGCGGCGAAACCGAGTGGCGCGTGCTCGAGCGCATCCGCCGCCACGCCGAGCTGACACGCTCGACCCACGCCGCGCGCCTCGTGGAAGAGTGGGGCCTGGAGCGCGAGCGCTTTAAGTGCGTGCTGCCGCTGTAGCTGCATTTTTCCAAAGACCCATTCGCCCCCCCATGCGTCTCAATCAACCATGACGCCAAAAAAATGGGAGGGCGATGCCATGACCGACAAGAAAAAGAA
>JAFCZD010000907.1 GCA_019314525.1 Deltaproteobacteria bacterium | reverse complement strand
GCGATGAAGAAAGGTGGCGACGACGAAGATCTTTCCGACTGGGCCCATGCTACGGTGATGGTTCTGCGCTCTGGACGGCTCGTTTTGCTCTCCGATTACCAACTCGATAATTGGGAGGGAGCGATGCATGCTGCACAAGACGCGGCGGCTGTTATGGGAGTGCGCTGCGTGAGGGGAAAGGAAAACCGGCCCATCCGAGTGCGCCGTATTGATGGCCGTGTTCTGGTCGATCATCCCGGGCATTCGTTTCAGGCAAAAGTGCTCTATTCTCTTCTTGATGTGCTCGCTGGCGCGCTTGCTATTATCGTTCTTGTCGCTTTATTGCGTTATTCCTACTGAGAAGCTGGCTCTGTCCCCCTCTCCCTCTTTTATCTATGTCATCCTCGACGAGAGGACTGGGAGCATCCTATTTGCTGGTCGCTTGATGGCCCCGAGCGCGTAGAGGCATCGCCAATGAGGCTGGCACCTTCTGGGGGGGTAAACGGGTACTGCAGATTATTCCGTGACCTTTCCGACCAGCAGGTCGGCACGGTGGACCATCTGAATCTCGGTGTCGTCGATATTGGGGTCGAAGTCCATCGACCCGGGGATCTGGGAACTAGAGATCAGACTGCCGCTGTCGTCGGTCTGATAAGGCGCCACGGCGAAGCCAATCCAGGCCGGTAACTCGGTCGTGGCGCTTAGGCCAAGGATGCTGGTCAGATCGATGTGTCCCTCAAGCACGGTGCCTGCCGCACCAGAACAAGCACTGCTGGAGGCATTGAGGCCCGTTGTGTCCCAGTCGGATGCGAGGTCGTTCCACCATTGCCACGAGCAGTAGCCATTGGCCTCCTCCTGAGCCAAGGCGAAGAGCCTTGTCCCGGTAGCGGGGGCTTGAACCGAACCACTCTTGTTCCAGGGTGGGTAGGCCATGGAGGCATCGGGTGCGCCGACCCAAATGTAGAGTATATGGTCGCTTCCGAACGCCGCCTTGTCGACGCTCACGTAGAGCAGGCCATCGTTGTTGATGGCGCTGAAGATCGTCATGGTGCTCCCTTCGACACCTGCGACGAGCGGCGGGGTGGTGGGCTTGCCAGGCAAGGCGTCGTCGAGTGCGCCATCGGAGCTGTCGAAGGTCACCGCTTGGGTGAAGGCGAGGTCGTCAAGAATCGCCTCGGCCTGGGAAAACGGGTCCTGTGTGCAGGATGAGGCGGCGCCTGTATCGTCGTTGAAAGCTACAGATAGCGACGCCACGTGGTCGGTCGAGCTGTTCGAGTTTGTGATCGTGGCCACGAGCTCGACCCAGCCATCGACGTCCGTTGTGTACGGCGAGTAAGTCGAGGAGCCGACTTGTGCGCCGCTGCCGTCGAACTCTGCGATCGCGGTGCGCACGCGGCCGCAGGGGTCCTTGTCATACGCCCAGGCGTGCAGCTTGTATGTTGAATCCGGCGCGAACTGTGGCAGCCATCGGGCGAAGAGACGCATTGTGCTTGTCGTAGTCCAGGTTGCCTTGGCGGAGTGGCTACCCTTGTTGACCTGGCTTGTCTCGTCGGTCACCGCAAAACTCGGAGAGGCGGAGGGGGTGAAACCGCTTGGTGGATCCCAGCTTGTGGTGCTTTCGAAGTCCCAGTTCGAGTCGTCGGGCGCGACGCACTGGGTTGTGTCGACGCTGGAGAAGTCACTGTCGCGCCAAGCACGTATTTGGTACTGCCCAGCATACTCACCGGCGATACCTAGGAGATCGAAGGTCATGCCTTCGCAGGCAGCCATCTCGAAAAATCCATTGTAGTAGATTTTGGTCGAGTTAGCACCGCCGTTGTACGCCATGTTCCAGGTACTTGAGAAGCCGCTGGTGAGCGTAGCGCCGTTGATGCGAATGATCTCGCTTTCGGTTGCTTCATCGATGGTTCCGCCGGTGCTGAAGTCCTGGATGAGCGAGCTGATGGAGTGATCACCAGAAACGACCACAAGTGGATCGAGTGCATACTCCACTTGCTTGATATTATAGAAGGATGAGAGCTTGCTGACGGTCAGGTTGATGAGATCGCCCTGGCTGACCAGCGTCGACGCGGCGGTACTGGCAGTGTAGACGAAGATGGCGGGGCCTGTCGCCTCGGCTTGGATATAGAACCCGTTGCTGCCAGTCGCTGCAGGGCGGACATAAGTGACGAAGACCGCCTCGACGGTTAGGGCGGGGACGAACTCGCCATCTGGGGCAGCTCTGAGAGCTGCAATCGTCGTGGATGTGGGAACGCAAAGACCAGCGGGGCAGGCACCGCTCACGCAGTCTTCAGGTCCGCCACAGCTGTCGCCATCGCAGCCCAGGCAGTCTGCGCCGCCGCAGTCGGT
>JAFCZD010000271.1 GCA_019314525.1 Deltaproteobacteria bacterium | reverse complement strand
TATCAAATCGTCGCCGCAGAATTCAGTCCTCGATTGGCACGAATGGCAGAGCATGTGATGGAGAGGTGCCGGTTGCAGCTAGGCTGCAACCGGCTGCAGTCAGCTGCTTGGTTCCGCGACCGGCCAACTGCAGGTTGGGGGTATCGCATTGCGCTAAGACCTCGGGTGGCCGCTTGCTGCTAAACAGGCCGGTCGCTAACCCGCGGCTGCCACGAGGCTGACATGGGAACACTCCGGTGTGGCGACCGAGCGCCGGCTCGCCGTTTACGGCACATGTGTGTCCGTCATCAGCTCCTCAGCAAAAAGGTCGCACCCTTGCCAATGTGCGAACCGTCCCCTCCGTTTCTTGGATCAGACCTGCGGTGTTGCCAAAGCTCGTTTCCATTTCTTTCAAAGCGTTCTAGGTTCAGAACGTGCGTCGGCTCCTCCTCATCATCGGCACGGTTCTGCTGGCGTGGGCGGTTCGACTTCTGCGGATGACCTGGCGCGTGAAGGTTCATGGCGAGCAATCCGATAGTGGTCGGGTTGTCGCCTTCTGGCATGGGGACCAAATCTGCATAGCGGGGCTTCGCGGCTGGCTGAGGCGTGCGCCCCATGTGTTGGTGAGTTGGTCACGGGATGGCGAGTTGGCCGCAGGAGTTGCGCGCAGGTTGGGGCTGAGGGTGGTGCGTGGGAGCAGCAACCGTGGCGCGCTTAGCGGAGCTGTGGCCCTTGGGCGGCGCTTGCGTGAAGGAGACGTGGTCGCGCTGGCCGTGGACGGCCCTCGGGGCCCACGGCACCAGGCGGGTGAGTCTGCTGCGCGGCTGGCCGCTGCCACTGGCACCATGGTCACGCCTGTCATCGCTCTGGCGTCACGGGGGCTGAAGCTTTCGAGTTGGGATAGGATGGTCGTCCCTGGTCTCTTCGCTGCGGTACACATTTTTTGGGGTGATCCACGGCTAGAGGGCGTGGATGATGGCCTCGAGTGCACGCGTGCGCGAGCTGTGGCATGGTTCGAAGCGAGGCAGCGAGCATGACTAGACCTTTGGTAGTGATCGCCTTACTCCAGGCTCTGGCGCTCATGGGGTGCGGAGGAGAGCGTCGAGAGGCGCTGATGCTCTTGAAGAGCCCTCAGCCACGGATGCGCATCTCTGGGTTGCGCACATTGGCAGAAATGAGGGATGTGAGCGCGGTGGGTCACATCGCGCCATTGACGCGTGATCCTCTCCCACGGGTTCGGCGGGCTGCCCTCACCGCTCTGGGTGTGGTGGGCGTTGGTAATAAGCTCGGCGCCGTGATGGCCCGATTGGAGGATCCCGACATTGCGGTGCGCCTCAGCGCGGTTCAGGTGCTCGGTGCTTCAAGACGGAAGGCAGCCCAGCGGGTGCTCTTGGAGACGCTGAGGGACTCCAATATGGTGGTGCGCAAGGCCGCGGAGCGCGCATTGAAGGGCATGGGGCTGAGCCGGAAAGCACAGCGGAAGGCCCAGGCGGCCAAACGCTTGCAAGTGGATATCGTTCGCTCAGGAGCCCGCGACGCGCAGGTGCGGGCAACTGCCTGCCGTGATCTCGGAGCGAGCGGGCGCCAAGAGGCTGAGGGGGCATTGGTGGCTCGCGCAACGGACCCCTCGGCGCTTGTCCTGGGAGAGGCCGCTCTGGCGCTGGCGGCGTTGAACACCCCTCGGGCAGATGCGGCGATCACCCAGATGGCGGGCTCCAAAGATGTCGCTGCGCGGATCGCTGCGGCACGCGGGCTGGCCAGGGTGGGGCGCCTCAAGGAGCTGGTGAGCTTGGCGCGCGATGGCGAACCTTCGGTGCGAAGGGCCGTGCTGGAGGCAGCCGCTGGGCAAAAGAGCAAGAGCAAGGCTCCTGATACGCTGCTGAAGCTCGCCTGCACGACGCTCTTGGCGCCAGAGCAGGAAAACGCCGATGGAGCCCTCAGGGTCGCCGCTGCGCGCATTTTGAGGGACGAGAGCGAAGGCTGCGGTGAGGCGCTAGAGCAGCGGCTGTCGAGCTTCCATGGTGGTGCGAAGGGGCTCCAGGGCGATATCGCGGGGGTGTTGTTGCGACGCTGCCGGATTGCTGCTGCCTTAGGCCGCACATCGGTGCAGGTTACCCTCACAGCGGCGCTCTATGCACTCCACCGCGATGATGCGAAGCGTTGGGTTAGCCCCGCACAATGGCGCGCCCTGGATCGCAAGGATGCAGTAGAAAAGGGGGCGAAACCAAAGGGGAAGCCCAAAGGTCCCCAACAACGTCAGGAGGCGCTGCGTTGGCTGTTGTGGCGCTACAACACGGAACGTCCAAGCCTTGATCTGGCAGACCTGCTTCTTCCACCCATGGTGGCGCGACGGGTGGTTCATGCGGCCATCGACGCCTTGCCCTTGGAGGTGGAGGCGCTGCCACTCCTCACGGAGATCGCGACGCGGGGCCCGCGGGGCCTGAGGATAGCTGCTCTCTCTCGCTTAGCCGCCTTTCCTTTGGGAAGAGCTGGGGCACCAGCTGCAATGGCAATAGGGCATGGGCTTAGCGCTGACGATGAAGGAGTGCTCCTGGCGAGCATGCGAGCCTGCCAGCATTTGGGCACCGGCGCCGTGCCCCGTGCCCTCGAGTGGCTGCGTTCGGGACGCTTTCAGAGGCGTGAGGCCGCCGCGATCTGCGTGGCGCGACTCAAAACGAAGGCCGCCGTGCCCGCGTTGATGGAGAGCTTGGCGGAAGATGCTCAGGTCGCCGTCGTTCAGGCGCTGGCGCTGATCGGTGATAAACGGGCTATGTACGCCATTGCTCGGCTCTTGAACGAGGATCACCGGGCATCTCGACAGGGAGACCGAGTGGCGATCGTCGAAGCCCTCGAGGTCATGGGTGACGTGGGAGCTGCAAAATACTTGGTGCGCGAACTCTCCGATCCGAGATGGCAGGTGCGTCAGGCGGCCGCCCAAGCCTTGACCAGGCTGCGTTTCTCTGGTGCAGCGGCTGAGCTTGATGTGTGCACGGAAGATTACTTTCTAGTCGTGCGGGAGAGCTGCCGAGGCGCACTAGAGCGGATCCGCAAGAAAAAGTGATGAGGCGATTGAAGGGCGTGTTGAAGCAGGTGGGTCGTGTTGGCGCCTTGGCGCTGAGCAGCGTTTTGCTGCACTTGGTGCTGGTTTGGCTCTGGAATCCTCCCATCGCCCCAGGTGACCCCGTTCGGGCAGAGGGGAAGGCGGATCGCCAAGGACCTGTGGTGGTCGTCTTTGGTGGGGATACTGCCCTCACAGACGCAGCGTTACCCACGCTCCGCGCGCAAGGTTATGAGTACGCCCTTAGCCCCACGTTGCAGCTGATGCGAGAGTCGGACCTCTCTGTGGTGAACCTCGAGACCGCTGTGAGCCGTCAGGATACGCCCTTTCCTCTCTACAAACGCTATGTCTACCGGATGGAGCCTCTGGCTCTGGAGGCGCTGCGTTGGGCTGGTGTGGACGCGGTGTCTCTGGCCAACAATCACATCAAGGACCATGACCAGCAGGGTATAGTCGCCACCCTGGGTCACCTTAGTGAGGCTGGGATCGTTGGATTTGGTGCTGGGCTCGACGCCAAGGAGGCCTATCGTGGCGTCGTCTACCAGCTGCGAGGCACGCGCGTGGGGTTGCTCTCGTACCTCGAAGATTCGCCGATGCACAGCGTCTACATGCAGTCGTTCGCCTGGGGATGGAGGCCTGGCTGCGCGCGCCTGGAGGCCGCTCAACTCTATCGCGACATCGCGCGGATGCGGCAGCACGCAGATGTGGTTATTGCGGTCGTGCACTGGGGCCGTGGGTATGCGGGCATCACTGCACTGCAG
This sequence comes from Deltaproteobacteria bacterium, assembly GCA_019314525.1. GTDB lineage: Bacteria > Myxococcota_A > Polyangia > JAFCZD01. The sequence goes on along the minus strand of JAFCZD010000271.1, from coordinate 3,733 downwards.
CAGGGCTATGCGCGGCTTTTAGTGGATGCTGGGGCGGACGCGGTGGTTGGCCACCACCCTCATGTGCACCACGCGGTGGGGCTCTATCGTGGGCGGCCTGTGCTCTATAGCCTGGGCAACTATGCCTTTGGCACGCCCGGTCGCAGTTGGTTACGCCATGGTCTGGTGGGGCGTTTCGTGATCAAAGAGAAGAAGCTGAAACGGGTCGAGATCGTGCCGTTGCTGATACAAAACCGGATGGTTCACTTCAAACCAGAGCCCTTGGTGGGGCAAGAATCAGCGACGATGTTGAGAGAACTTGCCAAGATATCCCATGAGTATGGGGCTCGGTTGACTGTGGAAGAGGGGCGGGGGGTTCTACGGCTCTAAGGAGCTGGAAGATCTACCTGAGGACCTAATCTAACGGTGCATCTCAACGTTGTGGATGACTGTTTCACCTTCAGCGATGCGCAAGGTTTTGCGCTGCGTGCGGTAGCCGCGCGCAGAGATAATCACGCGATACTCGCCAGACTTGAGGCTGATCTCGAAGCTGCCATCAGACTTGACCTTGAGTGATTTGTCGAGCTCGGGAATCAAGAGCGTCGCGCCACGGATGACCTTTCCGCCAGAGGCGGATTTGACGGTGCCTCGCAGCATGCCGGGCTTGATCTCCGCCTTGGGAGCGAGGGTGAAATTGGCCTTGGCGCCAGACTCGCCAACCTCGACCTCTAGCTCTTTGTTGTGGTAACCGTCGGCTGACGCGATGACTGTGTGTTTGCCCAGGGGCAGGTTGAAGGTGCGGTATTGACCCGTCTTTCCGTCTACCGCCAAGGATGACGCGTCTTGTTTGGCCACACGAATGCGAGCGTTCCAAACGGGCTTATCTGTGCGGCTGTCGGTGATTGCCCCGGTGATCATTGCGTACTTAGGGAGCTCCACTTTGGGTGTGACAACGTCGGGATCTCTGTCACCTGGTTGGACCACAGTCTTGGTGGTGAAGGGATCGAAGCGATAACTCACGCGGAACATGACGTTCCAGCGAGGGATGGTGAACGCATAGTCGCCAACGGCGAGTTCATCAGCGGCGCGTGGACCCACACCTGTCAACCCAATATCAGCCGCTGCCATGATTTGCAGCCCACGATCCTCGCCCAGCCAGCCTTTGGCACCTACGGTGACCCTGTTGGGGCTTCCGCCAAACCCAGGGTTTCCAGACCCGAGGAAAGGTTCGATGGAGACCTCGACGAAAGGACCAAAGTAGCGCGTGGCGTAGTCGACACCGACGCGGGTGATGACGCGATTGAACGAGCTGAGTTGCGCCGCGAAGTGTTGCGGGATGTCGAGGGTGCTGGCGTCATCGAAGAGGTTCTTGGAACCATCGAGAAAGAAGCCAACGTTGAGATGGAAGGAGAGAGGCACAGCATCGCTGATTCGATAGCTACCCAAGGCGGCGACGGTGATATTCGTCGCTGAAAGGCTGGTGTTGAAAAAACCTGCACCCGAGGGGGATCGCAGATTGAGGAGCCCACCTACGGAAAAACCAGGCATGATCTCATAGCTTCCCTTGAGAGCGATCTCCGGGTCGCCCACGGCCACTTGGAGATCTTCCTCAAGCCCCGCGCCTGTTGTGTTGTCAGAGATGACATGTAGGGCAAACGCCGCCTCCAGGAAAGCGAAGGGCGTGTACGTCAGAGAATATGAGTTTATGAGCCGTGAGTGGTCACGGAGGATGCTCCCATCCCGCAAGAACTCACTTGCCGTGAAGAACTGGAAGTCCGTCCCCACCGTGAAATAGCCCACAGGGTGGTTCTGGGCCGCTACCATACGTGCGAGCCCGTTCATCCCCAGAAGATTGTCTCCTGTGGCGCTTTGCTTCGCATCCTGGGCGAGAGCGACGGATGCAGTGAAGGTTAGGAAACTGACGATGATCATTGCCAGCCGGCGCTTGACGTAGGACTGCATAATCCCTTCCTCTCCAGGTGTCGTTTGGGCGTTAGCCCCTGGATTTGGTTTGATACCCTATTGTTGCCAAAGAAGTAGGGGAATTGTAAACTTACATTTCGAAAATGTTCAAGAATTGAACGGAGTCGCCGTGGGGATGCCTGCGGATGATACACAAATACCCCAGGTCGCGGAGCGTTACGGACGCTACGAGATCGTGCGCAAGCTGGCTTCTGGCGGCATGGGAGAGGTGTTTCTTGCGCGCTCCGTAGGGGTGGCTGGGTTCCAAAAGTACGTTGTTATCAAGAAGATCCTGCCGCACCTGGTCGAACAGCCACAATTCGTCGAGGGCTTGGTGCGAGAAGCCAAGCTCTTGGTGATGTTGGACCATCCCAATATCGTTCAGGTCCTTGACCTGGGGGTAGAGGGCAAAGACTACTTCATGGCGATGGAATTTGTGCATGGCTACAATATGGCCACCATCGCTCACTATTGTGCGCAGAAGCGCGTTGTGATCCCCGCCAATGCGTGTGTGGCCATCACCCTAGGGGTGCTTGGTGGCCTCGAGTACGCTCACAGCCTCACGACGCCCGAAGGTCAGCGCCAGAATATCATCCACCGCGACGTTAGCCCCCAGAACGTGATGATCTCCCGTGATGGCCGGGTGAAGCTGACGGACTTCGGCATCGCCAAGGTCCTCAACGAGGCGGAGGGTGAGCATACGCAGAGCTTGAAGGGCAAGTTCCGCTATATGGCTCCAGAGGTGGTGGATGGGCAGCGTATCGACCAGCGCTACGACATCTTTGCCACAGGGATCTTGCTCTTCGAGGGGCTCTGTCGTCGGCACCTCTTTGGTGGCCGTAATGACGTCGACATTCTGAACCAGGTGCGTGAGGTGCGCATCCCGCCCATCGAGCGTTATCACCCAGGTGTAGCGAAGGCGTTGGTTTCGGCGACGCACAAAGCCTTGGCCAAGACGCCTGAGCGCCGTTATCAGAACGCATCGGCTTTTGCTCGCGATCTACGCGAGGCTATCAAGCCCTGTGGCGAGGCCGAGGCCAATGAGGAGTTGCGCGATTTTATCGCGGACATCTACGAGCGGCCTGATTTTCCCGTCAACAAACCAAAGCTCCCCGACCTGCAAGCTGTAGAACTCGAAGTCACGCGCTCGGTTGTGCTGGAGTCGCATTTGCCTGCCGCGCCGGCGCGGGAAGTGCGTGGCCCGGCGGTCGGGGCAGGGGCGCCGCCTAGTCGAGGCAATCGCCTGGCCCTGTGGTTGATGGCGCTGGCGATTATCGGCATCGGGGGCGGGTTGGCCTATATGTTCTTGGTCGTGTTACCCAGCCTCAAAGGGGGTGGGGATGGGCCTGTGCCAGATATTTACGAGGTGGGGCAAGTGGATGCCGCCATCACACCAAAGGTTGATGCCGAGGTGGTTCTCCCTGTAGATGCCAGGGTGTTGACCCCTGACAAAGGGCGAACGAAGCGTGTGCCCAAGACGCCCTCATGCAAGCCCAAGGTCTTCACCCAAGCTGTGGGCTTGAGAGCGATCAAACGCTATTATTTACGTCCAGCTGCCGGATGCATCAACAAGCACCGGGCTTTGGCTACAACCGCGACCAAGATTACAATCGCTTGGAAGATCGCTAAGAGCGGTAAGGTCAAGGGGGTCTCCATTGCTCCCGCCACACAGCAAGGGAGCGCCCTTGGACGCTGTATGCTCAGGGCGGCACGCAGAGTGCGCTTCCCTTGTCATCGGGAGCGAATGCTGACCTTCAAGCAGACCTTCTCCGTTCGTTAGGACTGAGAGCGG
>JAFCZD010000906.1 GCA_019314525.1 Deltaproteobacteria bacterium | reverse complement strand
GTTCGTGGTGGACCAGCGTTCGGCCACCATCAGGGCGTTGCTGGTGGCGCTGATGGCGACCCCAAGGAAGCTGCGCTGATCCCAGCCATTTTCCCAGTTGTAGTCGTCTTTTCCCCCGCCCGAGAGGAGCTGCAGGCGATCGATCTCCACCGCTTGTTTGGGATCGCTGACGTTGAAGCTGTGCACGTGCACCTCTTCCTCGCCGTAGCCGCTTTGGCCGGACCAGCCTGAGGAATAGTACCAACTCGGACGCTCGGAGACGACATAGATCGTGTCCTCGACTTTGCGTGAGAGCCCCTCGCGCAGCAGGCCCTCGATGTCGAAGCGTCCGATGATCTTTGGCGCTTTCACATCGGAGAAGTCGATGGTGAGCAGCTGTGAGACGTTGTGGCGCTGGAAGGTGGGTGGGGAGTCGCCAGATTGCGTCAAGTAGAGGGCATCTCGGACGAGCACATAAGCGATGTCGCCCTTGAAATACATCTCGGTGGGCACGCCATAAACACCAACACGGGCGAGCAGCTCCGGCTTGGACTCGTCGGCGATATCGTAGACCAGCAGGCCACGATAGGTGTTGAGGAAGAAGAGCTTGTCATCGTGCACGCGGTAAATCTCGGCTTCTTCTACTTCGGCTTCGCGACCACTGGGTGCCACAGGGTCTGTGGGTGCAACGGCGCCGGCATCGGCCGAGCCGGCCATGCCTGCGTCTGCATAATGGCCTCCGTAGCTGTTGGGATCCTCGGCAGGGTGCCCGGTGACAAAACTGCTTTCGCCTGGCACCAACGGATCCATCGGCTGGTAGACGCCAAAGTTGGGTGTGTTCTCATCATCTGTGCCACAGCCTACGGCGAGCACCATCACAAGAAGAACTGAGACCTTTTGAAGTTGACGCATGCGAAACCTCCTGCGGTGGGTACTAGCAGGGTACGTGCCAGAGGTTTGCTGATTATAAGTGCACGTTATTGCGTGTAAAACGGCTTTGTGCCGAGAATGCTAGATGTGCCAGGCTGTGCCGTGAGTGTGCCATGGCGAGCGGCGGGTCTTGCCAGGTGCGCTACTTCTTTCGGCTCTCAGCCGCCTCGATGCGCTCTTGCTTTTGGGATGCAGCGACCTGTCGGGTGGTGTCGCCGAGCAGCTCGAGCTGTTCCTGCACAAAGGGGGCGAGGTCGAGGATGGTCTCGAGCATATGGTCCGCTGGCCGTACGGGCCCGTGCAACTCTCGGGTGTTCAGCCCCACGACGTCAGTGCCATCGATGAGCACCTCGACGAAGCCCTTCAGCGTCGGCTTGAAGCTGGTGCCGCCCGCACCGATGAAGTACTCATCGCGCATGGCGCCTGATTGTATGACGCGCTGGGCGCCTACCTGGCGGTATCCGATCTCATGAAGGTGGCCGGTGATGTGGAGCTGATAATCACCGCGCGCCAGGTCATCGGCGAGGTTCTGGTTGTCGATGATGACTTCGGTGTTGCGGAAGGCGATGCGCTTGATGACCTCTTTGGCCATGGTCCACTCGAAGCGAAGCAGCGGGTCCTTTTCGATCAGGAAACCTCTCCAGAAATCCTTCGTCCAATAGCGCCAAGCGAGCGCCGTGAAGAGTTCGCGCAGATCGGGGAAGAGCTCGAAGAGCAGACTTCGGGGCAGCACGCGATCATAGAAATAGAGGATTGGGTGCATGGGCATGACGATGCTGAGCAGGCCGATGGCCGCCCAGCTGAGGTTCAGCAGCGGCTCCGCGTCGCGGCTGACGAAGGTGTGCGCGGGGTCCATGCGAAAGAGGGGGTCGAATTGGTGGCCGTGTTCAAAGTGCACGGGCCCGATGTTGAGCTCGAAGCCAGGGAAGCGCACCAACTCATGACCACCACAGGCATTACGTAAGGCGCGTTGCACGGCAGGAAAGAGCAGCTCCGCGTCGTGGTTGCCTGTGACGAAGTGTACCGTGTTTCGTCCACCCCCTCGATGAACAAATGTGTCGATGGCCTCCAGGAAGGCGCTATGGGCCCCAAGGACGCTGTCTAGCTTGCGCAGGGCGATCTCTTTGTTGATGTGGTAGGGCCATGCGTCGTTCACGCCTGTCTTGAGGAAGTCGAAACAGTCTCCGTTGAAGACGAGGTCTATGGGGTTGTCAGCCCACTTTCCTCGGGTGTAGTCGACGATCAGCTCACCCAAGAAGGGGGAGTGGGGGAAATCATCAAGAGCGCCACCTGCGCCCATCTCGATATCACTGAAGACGACAAGAGTTCGAGAGTTCGTTTATTGCTCATGCCGAAACTGTAGCGCAAATCTGGTGGGGGGAGTGTGGAAATCACGCACCCATGGAGGGGTGGGGGTTCAGTCCGCGCCCTGTGGGCGACGCTCGACACATCTTATCAAGGGGCAACTCTAGCCGCGCCAAAAGAAAGGAATTATCGGGTGGCACAGCTCTTGTATTGGAGTTGTCGTGACGTTGAAACAGGAGCGCCTGGTATCTGCCGCCGCACCTGTTGGACCAGTGATCCGACCTGCGCTGCTGATGAAGTTTGCACCAAGATCCGGCTCTTTCCGGACTTCGGCTACTGCGAGCCGAAATAGCTACCTGTACTCAACATTCTGAAGCCACAGCTCTTGTGATAGTTATACTAAGATGGTCTTGAGACGTGTCCTCTCCCCACTGCTGATCTTCGT
>JAFCZD010000905.1 GCA_019314525.1 Deltaproteobacteria bacterium | reverse complement strand
AAGCACGATCTACCGACCCACTGCGGCCCTGCCTGTGAGCACCGCAGCGCCCGTGGGACGCCGCTACTATTGGCGGGTGCGCGCATGCAACGCGGCGGGTTGCTCCGCATTCACCCACGTGCGTTATATTGACGTGGGACGCCACGCAGATGACTTCAACGGTGATGGCTACGCAGACTTCGTCGTGGGCGCAACTGCCCAAGACAACCCAACGTCTGATGAGGGCATGGCCTACGTCTACTTTGGTTCAGCGACACCAAGTCCCATGCCTCTTGCAGATGTAACCCTCGAAAACCCCTCCAAGGACTCTGGAGGCTGGTTTGGCAACTCCGTAGCAGGCGCCGGGGACATCAACGGCGATGGCTTCGCTGACCTCGTCATCGGCGCCTTTCGTCAGGGCGCCGGCACAGCGCATGTCTACTTCGGCTCGAACACAGGTCCTGCAGCTTCCCCAGATATCTCCCTTGATAACCCAATCCAGGCGGGGGTCAGCTTCGGTTCGTCCGTTGCCGGTGCTGGGGATGTCAACGGTGATGGCTACGCCGACCTTATCGTCGGCGCGCCACAACAGGCCAACCCTGAGTCGACCGAAGGCACCGCGTATGTCTACTTTGGCTCCGCAACAAAACTTGCAAGCACCCCAGATGTCATCCTCGACAACCCCCTCGACCTCGCGGGCGGCGGCTTTGGCGGCTCCGTAGCGGGCGCTGGGGATATCAACGGCGACGGCTTCGCAGACCTTATTGTCGGCGCGTCTTGGCAGGACAACCCTGGAATGAACGAAGGTGCCGCGTATGTCTTTTTGGGCTCGTCCACAGGCCCCGCGATGGTTCCCCATCTTTCCCTTGATAACCCGCCGATCCACGACGGTGACCAATTCGGTCACTCGGTGGCGAGCGCAGGCGACCTCAATGGTGATGGATTCGGTGACTTCGTCGTGAGCGCACCTTGGGAAGAAAAGGGGGGCGCCGCGTATGTCTACTTTGGCTCTGAGACAGCTTCCACAGCTACCCCTGACATCACGCTAAAAACCCCCGTGCGCCAGGCTGGAGGCATGTTTGGCAGTTCAGTGGCGAGTGCTGGCGACGTCAATGGCGACGGATTCGCAGACCTCATCGTAGGTGCGGAGAGACAAAGCAACATCGAATTCGGCGAAGGCTACGCGTACGTCTATCTGGGCTCCACCAAGGGGCCCACACGCCTTGATATCACCATCGAAAACCCCGCACACCAAGCGGGCGGTAGCTTCGGAAACTCCGTGGCGAATGCTGGCGACGTCAACGGCGACGGATTCGCGGACCTCATCGTCGGCGCCTATGCGCAGGACAACCCCAAAGACGGTGAGGGGGCGGCCTATCTCTTTTTCGGCTCAACAATAGGTTCTGGCACTTACCCAAACATCTTCCTCCAAAACCCCCTGCACCAAGAGAGTGGCCTCTTTGGCACCTCGGTGGCGAGCGCCAATGATGGCGCCAAACCAAGCACGGAGGCTCGCAACGCTCGGCGAGGGTGGACCCTGTGCACTCATCAAGGCTGAGAGGTGTCTGGAGGCAAGGGCATGTAGGCCTGGGTACAGCCGTGTGCAGTCGACAACAGGGGAAGAGAATGTCCCGTGCAGCCACATGGATGATGACATTCACGCTGCTCATCAGCTGCAGTGAAACCCAACCACGACGACTGGGGGATACCTGCGAAACCGATGATCACTGTGCCTCCTCACGCTGTGACGAGCTGGTCTGCAAGTCAGATCGACCTGCAGCTCTAGGAGAAGCCTGCTCACATGCGCTCGAATGCGCGTCTGAATACTGCGCAATGCTTGCAGATGGAGGACGCTGCGCCATTGGCGTGCGGCCAATCGGGGCGACCTGTAGCCTGGACGCACAATGCGAAAGTCAGACCTGCGAGGGAAGCATCTGCCAGACGCAAGAGAGTGTTGACGGCGGTGTTGACACCGGCACCAGCATCGACGGCGGTGTTGATAGCACCGTAGACAGCAACGCCAGCGTCGACACCAGCACCAGCGTCGACACCAACACCATGGCTGATGCGCTCAGCCTGCCTGACGCACCACGCTCAGATGTAGACCCAGCGGCGCTTCCCGCCTCCACGCGAGCCCGCTTTCCCGTCAACGGATTCACCACTGGGAGCATTCATGTGCCGCTGACAGCTGCGGTGGTCGATCATCCCCTGCGACCCAAGTTGATCTGGGAGCCTGCTGTCAAGGCGACCTCCTACCAGGTGCAGCTGACCTCTGAGTGCGCCACCGCGAGCTTTAGCAGCTGCGCGTTTGCCACCCCGACGGTGGACGAACAAACAGCAAGCACGATCTACCGACCCACTGCGGCC
>JAFCZD010000270.1 GCA_019314525.1 Deltaproteobacteria bacterium | reverse complement strand
TCTGTCTCGCAACAATTCAACCGATATAACGAGGATTGCCGGGATACCCAGCCACCTGGTGGATCGCCAGCCCGTCCATGGTCACGGCCACCGTGACATGCACGAGCACGCCACACCAGATGGAGCGAGTTCGCAAGCTGAGGGTCCCCAAGATAGTGCCCGCGATCACAGCCCCGAGCACCTCCACAAGCGGTTTGTTGTAGTGGATCATGCAATAGGGCACTGCCATCACGAAGATGGCGTGGGATCCCAGGGCGCGCTTGAGGGGGTGGATCATGAAACCTCGGAAGAAGACCTCCAAGGCGAAGAATTGCAGCGCGTAGAGCGCCTCCCAAGCAAAAAAATCACCCCAGCTGCGCACCGCCAGCTTGTAGAAGGGATAGGTGCGCTGAAAGGGCGTTGTCTGAGAGACCATCACCAGCGCTGGAAGGATGATCGCGAAGAGCAGCACGTAGACCCAGAGGTGACTTCTGATGCCACCGACCTTGAGCCCATAGTCGCGAATACGCTCCCCAGGGATCGCCAACACCACCAACCATGGCACCATCACATAGAAGATGATGCGAAAGCCCGACCAATACGCGTATTGCGTGAGGTCATAGAAGCGATACGAGGTGAAGGCCCGCGCGTGCTTGAGCATGAAGGAATGGTAGGTGCCTCGATCGCCAAAGTATTCGATCATGGTCAACACCACGGCCGAGGTAACCAGCACCACGATGGGACGAAAGTCGAAGCTGTCGCCATCTGCGGCCCGAGCCTCGGCGGCCTCTTGATCGAGGACCCGCCAATTGGTCACCAAGTGCCGGTGGAGTAAGCGCCCGAGAGGCTTGGCGAAGAGTATCAAGCCAGCGATCACGACACCTGCACCGACCCATTTGTGGTAGTGAGTGACGGTGATCGCGAAGAGGTGGTAGACGCCAAGGGCGATGGCCATCACCCGGCTCACCCCCGCCAGGGATCCACTGGTCGAGCTGGGTGTGCGCTGCTCACGCTCACCCTTTTCACCCCCACCTGACATGCACCTCAGCCTTTGTATTGCTTGAGGAAGTTGGCGGCGAGCCGCAAGCGCCGGCGTGTCAGCTCCCGCCCGATAACCTCCATAGTCTCAAAGAGACCGGGTGAGGCCTTGCGCCCCGTAAGACCCACACGCACCGTCATGAAGACCTCTCGTGTGCTCCACTCCTCGCCCTCACAGAAGAGGCGAAAGGTCTCCTCCATCGCGCTCACCTCAAAGGCCGGCATGGCGTCGAGCTTGTCGAGGAGGCGCTCGAGCATCTTGCCCGTCTCGCCGCCCTTGCGCTTCTTTGGCAGCAACAGGGCTGCCACGGGCGTGTAGTCGATGTCGCCCGAGAAACAATAACTGATCAGCGGCAAAAACTCGTCGAAGCGCTGAATGCGGTCGCGCACGAGGGGCGCCAAACGCAGCAAGTAGTCGCGGTTGACCCGCCAACCCATCAACGCATCCACGAGCCCTTCATCGGAGAGCTCACGCATATAGAGCCCGTTGAGCCAAGACAACTTGTCCAGGTCGAAGACCGGGCCCGAGAGCGAGACGCTTCCCTCCTTCAGGTCGAAGCGTTCCACCATCTGCTCAAGGGAGAACTTCTCCTGGTCCTCGCCATAAGACCAGCCCATGAGCGCCAGGAAGTTGACCATGGCCTCAGGGATAATGCCCGTATCGCGGTAGTAGTCGAGGCTCACAGGGTTTCTGCGCTTGGAGATCTTGCTCTTGTTCTTGTCGTTGTTGCGCAAGAGCGGCAAGTGCAGGAACGTCGCGGGCTCCCAACCAAAGGCCTCGTAGAGACGCAGATGCTTGGGAGCAGAGGAGATCCACTCCTCAGCGCGGATCACGTGGCTGATGCCCATGAGGTGATCGTCGACGACGTTGGCCAAATGGTAGGTGGGCATGCCGTCACTCTTGAGCAGCACTTGATCATCGCTCTGCTCATTGGGGATGCGAATCTCGCCGCGCAGCCCATCGAGGAGTACGGTCTCACCCTCTTGGGGCATCTTCAGGCGCACGGTGAAGCTCTCACCTCCGCGCCCGCGCTCATCGGCCTCCTCAGGGCTCAAGCTACGACACTTGCCGTCATAGCCCATCTTGCTGGCCTTGGCCTTCTGCTGTTCGCCTCGCAGCTCGGCCAGACGCTCTGGCGTACAGAAGCAACGGTAGGCGTGGCCGCGCTCAATCAACATCTCGGCATGTTCGCGATAGATAGTACCGCGCTCAGACTGTCGGTAAGGCCCATGAGGCCCCCCTTTGTCTGGCCCCTCATCCCAGTCCAAGCCCAACCAGCGTAGAGCACGGATAATCGCCTCCTCTGAGGCGGTAGTAGAGCGGGCGCGGTCTGTATCCTCGATACGCAGGATGAACTTTCCGCCGTGGCGGCGCGCGAAAGCGTAGTTAAAGAGGGCAACATAGGCGGTCCCTACATGGGGATCGCCCGTGGGGCTGGGAGCGATACGAACTCTGACTTCCTTCTGCGACATGCGAACTCTCCTGCGATCGTGCGGCGTGCCATACCAAACAACCCCCGGAGGGTCAACGGAACCTCGCCGCTGCGGTTTGACCGAGCCCTGAGCTGAAGGTATCTTTTATAAAGAGGTCAACATCCCCATGCATAAGAAACCGCTCTTGCTCACCTTCATGGCGCTGCTCCTTGCTTCTCCGGCCGGCGCCACGATGATGGTCCAGCTCGACCTCGATACTCTGGTGGGCCGCGCCGACCAGGTCGTGGTTGGCAAAGTACGCTCGGTGAAGAGTCGCTGGTCAAAAGACACACGCAAGCGCATCGTCACCGACACTGAGATCGTCGTAGAGCAGACGGTCAAGGGCGCAGCGAGCCAAGTCATCACTGTGCGCACGATGGGCGGGGTCGTCGACGGTATCGGAATGCGGGTCAGTGGCGCTGTACGCTTTCAGGCAGGTCAACACGTGCTGGCCTTCACTGAGCGACGGGGTGGCCACCGTTGGATGGTGGGTATGCGCCAGGGGCTCTTTCATGTAGCCGCCAAAACCCAGGGCAAGAGCCTCGTGAGCCGCTCTGTCCGTGGGCTCTCCCTAACGCAACGCACACCAAGAGGGCTAAAACGCGCCAGTGTCAGCGCGCTCGACACGCCTCAACCCTTGCGGCATTTCATCGAGAGCATTCAACGAAGAGCAAAAACTTGTGCGCAACGCAGTGATCGTTGCCTCCCCCCTGCCCTGCGCCCCCAAGGTCGCTGATCGTCAGATCCTCAAGGAGCCTGCATGTTCGTTCCCCCTCGCATCAGCACTCTAAGAACCTCCTTGGGAGCCTCGATGCTCTTGGTGGGCACCTTGTGCGTCCCAACCCTGGCGAGCGCCTATGTCCCAAGCACCAGTAACGACTCGCTCAAACCCCTGCGCTGGACCCATAGCAACTGCGTGATCATGCGCCCCAACAGCAAAGGATCCGCGGACATCAACGATGGCAGCGACGTCCAGGCGGTCTTTCGCTCGGCGGACCGCTGGAGGAGCGCCAGCGAGAGCTGTTCGTATATCCGATTCGTGATGGAGGAAGCCTCACCAGACGCTGAGGCGGAGTTTCGCCAAGGCGAAGCCAACGAAAACGTCATCACCTGGGTGGAGGACGGCTGGCGCGATGTCCTTGGGCACGATCCCCAAGCCGCCGGTCTGACCACCGTCTTCTTTGTGGACTCCCCTGGCAGCAGCCGCGACGGCAAGATCCTCGATGCTGACATTGAGCTCAACGGTGAGTATTTTCGCTTCTCGGCTGGAGAGGTCGGGGTCAAAGGACGTATGGACGTCGAAAATACGGTGGTCCATGAGATGGGTCATGTGCTGGGCCTCGACCACCCCTGCGATGATGGTCTGCGCAGCCCCACCCCAAAAGATCACCTGGGCGAAACCATCCCCAAATGTTCATCCAGCCTGCCCCAGGAGCTCCTCGATCGAACGATGTACAACTTCGCTGACCAGGGCGAGGTAAAAAAGCGCACCCTTGAGGCCGATGACATCCTCGGCATCTGCTCCACTTACCCCAAAGCGGATGATCCTGGTGTGTGTGGGCCGGTTGCGGTGGTCGATGACGGCTGCAGCGTGGGCCCCGGCCCCTTCGCCTCCCGTCCCTTTGTTGGCACACTCCTGGCCCTCTTCGCCTTAATCCTACTCGCGCGCTGTCGACGCCGAGCCTGACGCCCCCACCCTGAGGGCCAAGTGTCGCTCGCCGGGTGGGACCTGCCTGGGCTTGGCAGCTGCCCTCTGAGCGCCTACATTGATCGACGAAGCTGCTCTCAGCGGCGAAGAGGAGGCCGAACCATGGCACCGTCTGATAACGAAAGAAAACGCCTCGATCTCAACCGACGTGAGTTTATTGGAGGGACAGCGGCCACGGCCCTGATGGGCTCAGCGGCCCTGGCGCTCCCTGGCTGCCACGGTGGGCGTGGGCCTGTGACCGGTGCCCCTGGAGCGCAGACTGGTGCCCCCCTTGAGCGCTTTGGCCTCACCGACGCGCTGGCACGCGAGGTGATGGCGCGCGCCTTACAGAGCGGTGGTGACTTCTGCGACCTCTTCTTTCAGAGCAGCCGCATCAACTACCTGGGCGTGCAAGATCACGCCGTCAACCGCGCCTACAGCAAGGCTGAGATTGGCCTCGGCGTGCGCGTTGTTCGTGGCGTGGAGACAGGTTACGCCTTCACCGAGAGCCTCGACCGCGCGTCCATGCTCCAGGCCGCCGAGGTCGCCGCTGCCGTGGCCAACGGCGCCGCGCGCAAGGTCCCCACGGCCTTCGCCGTGAGCGCGCGACCGCGCTACTACCCCCATGACCAACGCTGGAAGGGGGTCAGCACCAAGCGCAAGGTCGCGATGCTGCAAGAGCTCGACAAAGTGACGAGCGCTCGAGACAAGCGCGTCAGCAAGGTCAATATCACCTATCGCGACGAAGAACACTTCATCACCGTCCTTGACGCTGAGGGCCGGGTCTTCACGGACTACCAGCCCATGACCGTCTGCTACCTCAAATGTGTCGCGGAGCAGAAGGGGCGCAGGGAGGCCAACTACGCAGCCCTCGCGGGGCGCGCAGGCTTCGAATTCTACAATCAAGAACGCCTGAGCCGCATAGTCCGCGAGAGCGTCGATCGCACACTGGTGCTCTTTGACGCCGTGGAAGGCCCCGTGGGCGACATGCCGGTGGTGCTCGGACCAGGCAGCTCTGGGATCCTCCTGCACGAAGCCATTGGCCATGGCATGGAGGCCGACTTCGCCCGCAGCAAGACCACGATCTTCACCGACAAGATCGGCAAGAAGGTCGCCGAACCTTTCGTCACTATCGCCGACGACGGCACCTTGCCCGGACGGCGTGGTTCCATCCACGCTGACGACGAGGGCAACCCTAGCCAGCGCACGGTGCTGGTGGAGAACGGAATCCTGCGCAGCTTCATGCATGATCGCATCAGCGCGAGCCACTTCAAGATCGCGCCTACAGGCAATGGACGGCGCGAATCATTCCGCCATATCCCGCTGCCGCGCATGCGCAACACCTATATGTTGGCAGGCCCCCACTCTCCGGAAGAGATCATTCGCTCGGTGAAGAAGGGCGTCTACGCTGAACACTTCAGCAACGGCCAGGTGCAGATCGGCGCGGGCGACTACAGCTTCTATGTGAAGAACGGCACGCTCATCGAGGACGGCAAGCTCACGCGCCCCATCAAGGACGTCAACATTATCGGCAATGGCCCTGAATCCCTCGCTCGAGCGACCATGGTGGGCAAGGACTTCGCCCTCGACGAGGGTGGATGGACCTGTGGCAAGGGTGGACAACGTGTACCTGTGGGCCTAGGCATGCCCACGGTGAAGATCTCGTCGATCACCGTCGGCGGCACGAAGAAGGGATAGCGCGATGCAAGAGCAACAAAAGGGGCTTTCTCGTCTCGCCGAGCTGGCCTGTGAGCACGCCAAGAAGAAAGGCGCGCAGAACGCAGCAGCCAGTGGCGCCCTCTCGCGCAGCTTCAAGCTCAAGCTGCGCGATGGAAAAAAGGAGGAGGTCAAAGCCTCCACCAGCCGCAGCCTCACGCTGCGCCTCTTCGTCGACGGGCGCTACGGCAGCCATACCACCAGCATCCTCGATGACAAGGCCCTCTTGGCCTTCATCGACGACGCCATCGAAATGACCCGCATGCTCAGCCCTGACCCGCACCGCGGCTTGGCCGAAGCGAAGCTCTACGCTGAGCGCCCCACGGGCGATCTGCACCTCTTCGATCCTGCCCAGAGTCAGGTGACCATGGACCAGCGCTACCAGCGCGCTCTCGCAGCACACGACGCGGCGCGCGCCGCGGCTGGAGACAAGCTGCTCTCGGTGCAGGCCGGTGTTTTCGACTCAAGCAGTCTGCGCATCTTGCGCACGACCAACGGATTCTCGGATGCTGAACGCAGCACCGCCTTTGGCCAGTGGGCCATGGTCAGCGTACGTGACAAGAGTGAGCGCCGGCCCAGCGACTGGCAACAGAACATGAGCCGCTCTCTCGCACAACTCGGTGCCCCCGAAGACACGGGCAAAGGCGCCGCAGCGCGCGCTTTGGGCAGCATCGGGGCCGACCGCCTCCCCTCACAGAAGCTCCCGCTGCTGGTGGAAAACCGCGCCGTATCCCGTCTGTTGAACGGGCTCCTCGCGCCTCTTTATGGGTCCGCCCTCGACCAACGCAGCTCCTGCTTCGAAAAGAGCGCTGGCAAACAAGTCGCCAGCCCTTTGCTCTCTTTGACTGACGACCCTGCGCTCACGGCTGGTTGGCGCTCACGACGCTTCGACGACGAGGGCATCAGCGCCAAGAAGCGCGCCATCGTGGAGAAGGGCATCCTCAAGAGCTTCTTTTTGGACACCTATTACGCGCGGAAGCTGAAGCAAGCACCCACCAGTGGGGGACCGAGCAATCTGGTCTTCGCCCACGGGGACAAAACGCTCGAGGCGCTGGTCCAGAGCCTCGACAAAGCCATCCTCGTCACCAGCTTCCTCGGCGGAAACTCCAACAGCACCACGGGTGACTTCTCACACGGCATCCAGGGCTTCTTCATCGAAAAGGGCAAGCGCGCCAAGCCCATCGCCGCGATGAACATCGCCAGCAACCACATGCGCTTCTGGCGTGACTTGCAAGCCGTGGGCAACGATCCCTACCTCTATTCCTCCAAACGCACACCAAGCTTGCTCTTCGCGCCGATGATGGTGGCGGGCGTGTAGCTGGCTGCTTTCGTGACTTCGCGAAATTGCGCCGAGGATTGTCACAAGATGCCCGCTTTCGCGCTTTCGCGGGCATGACGGTGTTGGTGTCCCGCCCTCGTGGGTTCGCGGAACACGTTCGACAGATTCTTGCGCGGGGATGACACCAAGGGGGGACGATGTCCCCGCTTTCGCGGGGGCAGTGGACGAGATCCCCGCTTTCGCGGGGGCAGTGGACGAGATCCCCGCTTTCGCGGGGGCAGTGGACGAGATCCCCGCTTTCGCGGGGATGACAAAGTCTACTTCACTGCGGCAGGCTTCACTGCGGCAGGCTTCACTGCGGCAGGCTTCACTGCGGCAGGCTTCACTGCGGCAGGCTTC
>JAFCZD010000904.1 GCA_019314525.1 Deltaproteobacteria bacterium | reverse complement strand
CGTGATGGCCGTGGCCGTCACCAAGAGGTCGTCCTTCGGGTCGGGCCAGGCCAAGGTCGAGGTCAACAAGCCGCTGCTCTTGCTTCCCGCCCTGCCACGCTTTGTCCGCGTGGGCGACAAGGTTGAGGCGGGCGTGGTCATCCACAACCGCACAGGCAAGGCTGGCATGGCGCAGGTCACCGCCCACGCAAAGGGGCTCACCCTCGCGGCGGGGTCCACAGCGTCGCTGCAAGTCCCCGCTGGCCAAGGGCGCGAAGCGCGCTTCACCTTCGTCGCCAAGCACCCCGGCGTGGCCACCCTGCGCTTCTCCGTGACCCTCGGAGATCACCGGGACGCCGTTGAGGTAAAAAGAGACGTGAAGCTCCCCTTGGTGATAGAGCACACCGCCACCATGGGCTCCACCGAGGACAAGGTCGCAGAGGCCGTGAGCCCCGGTGATGACGTGCGCGACGACGTAGGAGGCCTGGAGGTCACCCTCGCCTCCTCCGCCATGGTGGGCCTGCAGGGCGGCCTCGAATATCTGCTCGATTATCCCTACGAGTGCCTCGAGCAATCTTCCAGCCGCCTGGCCGCCATCGCCATCTTTGGTCCGCTGCTCGAAGCCTACGGGCTGAAAGAGCCCGCCGCCGCCAAGGAGCTTTCGGCCAAGCTGGTGGGCCGCTTGGAGAAGCTTCAGCGCTGGAACGGGGGCTTCTCCTATTGGCCTTCGTCGAGCTACGTCTCCCCTTGGGCCTCCGCCTACACCCTCTGGGTGCTGCAGCAGGCCAAAAGCCGCGGCCTCGCCGTCAGCGAGCGTGTGCTAAAAAACGGAACCCGCTACCTCACCCGTCAGCTGCGCAACAGCAGCAACACCACGGGCACCGACGAGCAGCTGGGGGCGAGCCTCACCGAGAAGGCCTACATGGCCTATGTGCTCACCGCCTTGGGCAAGCGCCCCGACGCGTACCTCAACCACCTCTATGAAAAGCGCGCCCTGCTGCCCCTCTTCGCGCGTGCGCTGCTCCTCGAGGCCATGGCCAGCGGCAAGAAAAGCGACGCCACGGCCTTGGCCAAGCTCGAGCGCGAGATCACCAACAATGTGCACCAGACAGGCCGAACGGCGCGCATCGAGGAAAACCTCGGCGGGCTCTACGCGCCCTTCTTTCACTCCAGCACGCGTTCGAGCGCCATGCTCCTCACGGCGCTGCTCGCCACGCGCCCCGAACACCCCCTCGTGGAAAAACTCGTGGCCGGTTTGATCGAGGCGCGCAAAAACGGCCGTTGGCGCAACACCCAAGAGACGGTGTACGCGCTCTACGCGCTGCACCGCTACTACAGCGAGCGCGAAAAAGACGTGCCCGACTTCGTCGCCAAGGTGGTGCTCGGCGCAAAGCTGCTGCTTGAAAAGCGCTTCGAGGGGCGCTCCCTCACCGCCTACCGCGCCACCACGCCCATGACGTCGCTCCTCGGCAAGCGCGGCCTCCTTGGCTTCATCAAGGGTGGCACAGGCCGCCTCTACTACAGCGCGCGCCTCAAATACGCGCGCAAGGCGCTACCCAAGACGCCCTGGGACGAAGGCATCTTCCTCACGCGCAGCTATGAGCGCGTGCAGAACAAACAAACCTCTTTCGACGCCCTGCGCGGCGCCAAACCCAAACTCGAAAAGAAATCCCAAGCACTGATCTTCAAAGCCGGCGAGATGGTGCGCGTGAAGCTACGCCTCGTCATCCCGCAGCAGATGTTCCACGTGGCCATCAACGATCCGCTGCCCGCAGGCCTCGAGGCGGTGAACTTCAACCTGATGACGGCGTCGCGCGCGTCGCGTCGCCACGCCAGTGGCAGCGGCTCCCACTCACGCTATGGCCGCGGCAGCTGGTGGCATACGCCCTTTTATCACCGTCAAACCCGCGACGATCGCGTGCAGCTCTTCGCCGACTCCATCGCGCCCGGCGTCTACACCTATGTCTACCTGACGCGAGCCACCAGCCTGGGCCGCTTCGTCGCGCCGCCCACCCACGCCGAGCAGATGTACGCGCCCGAGGTCTTCGGCCGCAGCGCCACGCACATCATCGAGGTGCGCGAGTAGCGTGACGTCAGCATGAGCCTGTGGCGTCCTATAGCAGGCCTCTGGCGACGGGCCCGCGCCTGGCTCCTCAGGCTCGTGGTGGCGAGCCTCTCCCTGGGGCTATTCATCGCCCTCTCGGCCCAGATCTGGGCCTCCTTGCAGCGCCTGCCCCCTGGCTGCCTCGAGGTGAACAAGGTCGCCTCGCGGCGCGTGGTGGATCGCAAGGGCCGCCTGCTGCGAGAGGTGCCCACGCACGCCGAGGGACGCGCACGTTGGACTCGCCTCGAGGACCTCTCGCCACACCTGCT
>JAFCZD010000269.1 GCA_019314525.1 Deltaproteobacteria bacterium | reverse complement strand
TGTCCTGATCGTCGCATTCGGTGACATCCACGCAGCAGGCTGCGTCAGCCTCGATCACGCATGTGCCTGTGGCAATCTCACAGCGCTCGCTGGTGCAGACATCGTTGTCCAAACAATCCTCGTCGGCTATGCAGCACCCCTCTAGGGGCGTGGCGACACATTGGTGAGCGCCGCAGCTGTCGTTGGTGCAATCCGATCCATCGTCACACTCGGTGTCTTCGTTGCAGCAGCCAAAGACAGCACCATGGGAGCACATATGCTCGGTGCACGTATCCTCGGTGCAGAAATCGCCGTCATCACATTCGAGGTCTTCGTTGCAGCAGCCCTGCTTTGGTGTGTGGGTGCAGACGTGATCCGCGCAGCCATCGTAGGTACACACATCGCCATCATCACACTCGGCGTCCGCGTTGCAGCAGCCTGTCACAGGGCTCTTGGAGCAGCTGTGATCCCCTTCGCAGGTATCCTTGGTGCAGAGGTTCTGATCGTCACACTCGAGATCGACCATGCAGCAGCCCGCCACAGCGGAAAACGCGCAGATTTCATTGTTGCAGGCCTCGGTGGTGCAAGGGTTGCTATCGTCACACTCGCTCGCCACCTGACACGTGCCACAACCCTGCCCCAGGTTAGGACGCGCGGTGGAGTAGAAGGGGCAGGCCGCCCCTGAGACACCCACGCCATACGAGCCCACCGAAGGGTAGGTGATCAACGCGTTGTTGCTGTCGCGGAAGACAAAGTAGTAGCGGTGGCAGCCGGCGCCGAGGGAGCGCTGAAGGTGATAGCTTCCGTTCTGTGCGTCCCCACGATCAAGGGTGATGGGTTGGCAGGTGCCATCGATGTTCAGCAGCGTGGTCGTGGGGCCGGCGGTAGAGTCGTAGTAGTTGGCGTAGAAGCTGAACTTCGTGCTCTCGCTGCCCGAGCGGGGATAATGCGCGGCGCCTGGCACCGTCTTTGGCGCTGTGCTCCTGCCAAAGACCTGCACACTAAAAGCCGACCAGCAACCACCGCCAGCCCAGAATCCAACGCCCAAGGAGCTATGGTTTCCGCTCAACAAATTGGAGCGGTGACCGGAAGAGTTGATCCATTGGTTGAGGGTAAAGATGGGATCGCTGTTGGCAGCGGCCGCGTTCTCGCCGCTGTAGGCTACGCCAAACTTGTAGTTACGGGAGGAGGCCGAAGGGCAGGCGCCGCCGTCGCAGGTACAGAAGCGCTTGGTGGTGGTGCCAATGTCCACGCAACCACAATCCGCGCTGCCCCCCTTGCACGCGCAGGAGGGAGACCCATCACAGATGTCGGGGTAGATATCCGCGATGTTGTCCACGAGCTGACAGACCGTGTCATGGGAGAGGCCTGACTTTGCCTTGGCCAAACTTGTGGCCTGAAAGCGCGCAGCGAGCCCTTGCTTATGGTTCCAACTCAAAGGCGACCTTGGTGAGTATTCGGTGGTGCCACAGGTCGTGCAGCTCAAATCGAGCTCTACTTGAGGATCAGCGCGCAGCCGATTGGTGAGGGTGTAGATCACCTGCTCGGTCCAATTGGGGAAGTCCCCTGTGGGCACACCAAGGGCGGACTGATGTGAAGAGACACGCTCTGTGCCCTCCCCTGGCATCGGTGCCGGGGTTGTACAAGCCGCCATGAGGAGCGCCAAGAAACTGAGGGATAAGATCGACCGCATGAATCTCTCCGGGGCTTGAGAACTCACAAACAAGATCAAAGCCACAACCAAGCAAAGTTGACACCAACCTGAGTCTTGCCAATCTTCAACCATGATCACAAGCGCGTGCTTCATATAAGCGTAGCATGGTGCCCACTTGTAGCAGGATCCAGGCTCCCCACTGACACCTGCCAGGTCGCAGTGTGTCCCCGTGGTCTCACCTTTGCCTACCTTTCGCCCTCTATTCTTCTGTATTTCCAGCTCCCACCAACACGCTGAACGGGCACGTTCCTTGCGTAACAATCGCTGAAGAACTCTCTCAGAACCCAGTCTCCCAGGTGAGTGGAAGCCCTCGCCCATGAGGCAAGGAGCGTGATATGCAGGGTCGAATTGCTCGCCATTCATCCATCGTAGCTACCATCATCGTCTTCTCCCTGATGGGCTGCCAGCGCTCCTGGGACGATGACGGTGACCGCAACCCGGTGGTCTTGAGTGGGGCTGTTGACGCTGCCCTCTCCGAGGCCGGCGCTCCCCTCCTCATAGACCCAGAGGGTGCAGGCACGCCCCTGGAGATCTGTGATGGCTTCGACAATGACCTCGATGGTGAGGTGGATGAGGGGCTCGACGATCTGCCCTGTGAGGTCCCCGGCAAAAAGGGCACTGGGCTGACAGAGTGCGTCGCTGGCGTGTTCAGCTGCAAGCTCTGCACACCCGGCGAGGAGCGCATGGTCTCCTGCGGCTGTGATGAGGAGCGCAAGGACCACTGCCTCAGCGATGGCACCTGGATGGAGGGCGTGTGCAGCGGCTGCCCCGAAAAGAAGGTGCCCTGCACGGGGTGTGTGCCCGGCGAACAGATCGTTCGCCGCTGCGACGGTTGCCCCGAGGGAGAGGACTGCGGCGCGGCCTGCATTGGGTCCACCTGGGAGTGCACCGAGGGCTGCGAATGGGAGCAGATCACCAACTGCAAGCCCATGACGCCCACGTGCAGTGGTGATATGTCGGTGCTCGAGCCTTGCGGTAACTGTGGCGTGCGCCGTAAAGCCTGCGATGGATGCTTCTGGAGTTCGGAGCTTTGTATGGACCAAGGTTCGTGCGCACCAGGCGATCGGCTGACGACGCCTTGCTTCGACAAGGGCTGCGCTGAGGGCACCTACTCCTCCGCCACCTGCGACAAAGAGTGCAAATGGGTCAAGCCCAAAGACTGCTCCGGCTGCAAGCCTGGCGTCAGAACGTATACGAGAAATTGCGTGAGCGGCAACGCCCAATGCGGACAAATGCTCATCGAAGAGACCTGCACCGTCTACAGCGAGATCAAGATCTGCGAGGGCGAGCGCACCCTGCCCGTCGCGCGCATCACCACCAAATACCTTGAGCGATGCCCCTACAACCTCTGCGTGCCGGGCAAGAGCCAAACAGGCCCCTGCGTCACCTCGAGCGGTGAGTCGGGCATACAAACGCTCACTTGCACCAAAGATTGCTCTTGGGGCCCACCGACCGAGTGTGACCCTGGCGGCACGACCTGCCCCACCTCACAGCAATGTGAAGCCAATGAGGTCGACAAGGACACCAAATCCTGTGGCAAGAACACCTGCGGCCAAGAGTACGAGGAGACGCGCACCTGCCGCAGCACGGGCTGCGGGTGGTCTGTGACAACGACGCAATACACCGCTTGCCCCGATTGTGCCGTGGGAGAGACCAACAAAATCTACTGCAAGACCTCCGCCGGCGAGTGCGGCTACATCACCGTCAAATGTGATGACACCTGTCATTGGGATAGCAGCCCCACGCCAGGCACGACCTCGGATAAATGTGTGGCAACCACCAACTCCTGCGTGCCTGGCAGCAGCAAGACCGACTACTCGAGCTGCGGCACGAACACCTGCGGCAAAACCTACCCCCGCAAATACACCTGCAGCTCAACAGGCTGTGGCTGGCAATTCGTGAGCGAAGACCGCTCCGTCTGCCCCACCTGTACACCCGGCGAGACCGAAATGACCGAAGAGCTCTGCAAGCCAGGGTTTCCCGGTTGTGGCACCATTCAACGCAAATGTAACGCTGACACCTGCCAGTGGCAAACGCTGCCCTGCGCCGTCTGCGGGTAAACCATGACAGTCCGCGCCCCCACGTCATGTCTTGCCCTCGGCCTCATGCTGGCATCCTTCGGCTGCTCCGATGTCGAGCTGCGCAAGCTCTCCAAACAAGCGGTTTTTGAGCGCAACACGGTGGTCGGCAAAATCTGCGCACCCCCTTACCTCGACCTAGATGTGCCCTACCGGGTGCTCTTCGTCATCGACACCTCACTGTCTAACGAGTGGAACGACCCTGAAGAGCGACGCGTGGAGGCCGTACGCAGCGCTATCAACAGCAACATCCACAACGAGAACGTCTCCTTCGGCGTGATCACCTTCTCTGATGTGCCGAGAGTACAAACCCTCTCCTTCACGCGCGATCTGGTGGTGCTCGATGGCGCCACGAAACACATCGGCGTTGCCCAGGGCGGCACCAACTTCTCCGACACGCTCTGGGTGGCAAAATCCTTCATCCTCGAAGACCTCAACAGCATGCCGCCCATGCAGGCCGCTCGCACCCACTACCTCGTCTTCTGGCTCTCCGACGGCTTCCCCACCATTGGCACCACTGAGCCCGCCTCCATCCTGCCCATGGCCGCCACCTGGGCGGACCTCCTCGAAGATAGGGTTGCAGAGTTCCGCCTGCACACCGCCTTCCTCGGCGCAAAGAAGGGCTCGGAGGCGGAGGAGACAGAGGCAGAGGCCGCGCAAGATCTCCTTGAGGGCATGGCGAAACAGGGTGACGGTACCTTCACGGATATCCCCGACGGGCAAGCCTTCAGCTTCGAGATCGACCCCGCCCCCATGCGCGCGCTCTTTCAGCTGCGAAGTGTTGTGCTGAGCAATAAACACGCGCGCTTTGGCGAACAAGGCCCTGTGGCCGACAGCGACGGCGACGGGATCTCCGACGCACAAGAGGAAAAGCTAGGCCTGATGCCCACGGAGGCTGACACCGACAATGACGGCTACCGGGACGGCGTCGAGGTACTGCTGGGAGGAGCTCTCGATCCTTTGCTCTACAACGAAGGCTGCGAGAGCGGCGCGAGAGACACCGACCTTGACGGACTGCGTGACTGTGAAGAGCTCGCCGCCAACACCCAGGTGGAAAACCAAGACTCCGATGGTGACGGGCTGCCCGATGGGCTCGAGCTCTTGTCTGGAGGTTCCCCCCTCGATGACAACCCCGCCTTCGATCGCGATCACGATGGTCTGCCCGACAGCGCAGAGGTGCGCTTTCACCTCGACCCCAAGCGACCCACAG
Organism: Deltaproteobacteria bacterium; assembly: GCA_019314525.1. Taxonomy (GTDB): domain Bacteria; phylum Myxococcota_A; class Polyangia; genus JAFCZD01. The sequence continues at coordinate 2,603 of JAFCZD010000269.1, read as the reverse complement.
ATCCCAAGGCGATGGACAACTGGGCTTACCGCTACGAAGTGCGTGAGCTGCCGCGGGAGTACACAGACTCGCCCAGCTGCTACGAGCTGCGCATCGAGAACGTGGTCATGGTGCCCACCAAACGCGTGGCAACCCAGGCCCAAGGCGCCAACGAGCTGGAGATCTTTGCCGCCTTCTCGCTGGACGGGGGCGTCGAGCAGCGCTTCTTCGCCGCTTCACTGCTGGGGCGGCTGATCTTCGACCCTTATGTGATCGATCCGCCCAATGGCCTTTTCGAGGTTGGCACGATGGATTTTAGTCCATTACCATAGGGGCATGGGCATCCGACATGTCATCTTCGCCATCATCGCCGGTGGCCTCCTCAGCGTCAGCCTCGGCGCATGCGGTGAAGACGATTACCTTGAGGGGTCGATCTCGGATGAGCTCAACCTCGACTTTGATGAGCTGCGCCTGCACAAACAGGGCGGGTTCCTCTTGGTGGAATATGTGCATCGCACCTTCGAAGCGAGCGAGACCACCTGCAAGCTAGCCGCGGATGTCACCGCGCTACCCGAAGATCACGCCATTGAGGGCTTGGACTTCCTGCAACGGGTCACCCTCAGGCGCTCGACGGTGCAGTACTCCGTCTTTCCCCAAGTGAGGGAGGGCAAGCTCGAGCTGAAGGAGTTCGAGTTCGAGCATGGGGGCAGCGTGGAGGGTACCTTCTATGTGCTCTTCGAAAATGACCTGACCCTCGAGGGTGGCTTTTCGGGGAAGCTCGTTGAGATTCAGATCGAGTAGTGGGGCCAAGACCCTCGTGAAGCTCATTCTGGAATCGCCGGCCAACTGGATTCCTGCCAATAACCTCTACCAGAACACATTGTTGGCGAAGTATCGTGCTATGATCTCGCCAATAACTGGTTCCCTGACACATTGTTGGCAGAAGCTATGCTAGGCTCGAGGCTGGAATGCTCAGAACCTATAATATTGTGAAAAACAACAACTTTGTTGGGCGTGTCAGGGAATGGCAACGTCTGGAACGCATCGTCGCCTCCCAACAAAGCGCTGTTGTGGTGGTTCATGGTCGGCGCAGAGTCGGCAAGACCGAGCTGCTCGAGCAGTTCTTCCGCCAGAGAAATGTCCTCAAGTTCGAGGGTATCGAGGGCCAAGACGAGAGCTATCAAAAACGCTCTTTCGCGATGCAGTTGGCAGAATACTTGGGTGCAAAAAGCACAATCACCAATGCCGCAAACTCCTGGCCTCACCTCCTGCGCATCTTGGCAGACGAAACAGCCCAAGGGGCTTGGACCATCTACCTCGAGGAGTTCCAGTGGATGGCGGCCTATCATTCGACTCTTGTCGCCGAGCTGAAGTACATTTGGGACAACCATTTGCGGCACAACCCGGAGCTGATCCTCGTCCTCTGTGGGTCAAGCCCTAGTTTCATGACAACTTCCGTTGTGCGGTCAAAGTCCCTGTACAGCCGATCGCTGCATGAACTGCCCCTCAAGCCCTTTTCGCTCACTGAGGCGACGCAGTTTCTTGCGAAGCATGACCCACTCGACGTGCTGCAAATCTACCTGAGCGTTGGTGGTATCCCCGAGTATCTGCACTATTTCCGCACAGAGAAGAGTGTGCCACTCGCGCTGTCCCGAGAGTCGTTTCTGCCCGGCGGCTATTTCACCTCCGAATACGATCGTATCTTCGTCAGCGCCTTGGGCGACAAGCCAGAATACAAAAAGGTGATCAACTTCCTGGCCATGGCCCGCTTTGCGAGCAGACAGGAGATCTCGCGAGCCTTGGGCGTGGAATCAGGAGGAGGCCTGACCGACATCCTCGAGAATCTGGAACAATCCGATCTCATCGAGTCGTACTGGCGGTTCGGCGCCTCCCCGAGCTCGAAGCTCAAGCGCTACGCGATCAAGGACTACTATCTGCAGTTCTACGGACGCTTCATCTACCCCATGCTTGAGGCGATCAAAGATGGCGCTTTCGTTGACCAGCCCACAAAGCCCCTAAACCTCGCGACCTTTCAGCAGTGGCTAGGCTACAGCCTCGAACGGTTCGTCCGTCACCACCAGTATCAGCTCGCTTCCCATCTGGGCTTCTCTGCGGTCGACTACAAAGCAGGCCCCTTTTTTCGCCGCTCAGACCTCAACGATGGACGCGGCTACCAGGTCGATCTGGTCTTCGATCGTGCGGATCGTGTGCTGACGATCTGTGAAATCAAGCATACGCGCGCTGCCGTGGGTACGGCTGTGATCGATGATGTGGAGCAAAAGATCGAAAGAATGCTGTCCTCAAGCCGCTCGCTGTCCAAACGGACGATCCAGCGCGTCTTGGTGGCCCCGAACGGCGCCACGGATGCTGTTCGAAATAGGATGTACTTCGATGCGGTCGTTGGCCTCGAGGCCTTTGTCTTACACCCCTTCGGCCCGTAGCTTGAGCTGCTGCAACGCGTAATTCCAGGCCTCGGACATCCAGCTCTGGTAGTCAGTCCAGCCCTCGAGGTCTCGCGTCTCCGCCTCCTCGAGTTGCAGGAGCGTGCCCTCGGCGGTGGCGATGAAGCGCACCTCCACGTGGGTCAAGCCGCCTTTATCCGCTGCAAAGAGAGGCAGGTATTC
>JAFCZD010000903.1 GCA_019314525.1 Deltaproteobacteria bacterium | reverse complement strand
GTACGTCCGCGTCCGCTGCTTCTGCCGCGGGCAGCGCTCCAATGACCCACCCAGTAGCCGGATGAGGCTCTTACGGTGGCGGCCGGTAACCACGCCCATCTCACTCAACAGCTCTCCCTTCGCCACACGGTTGGCTTTCTCATAGCGTGAACGCATCTTGCGCAGGTACTTGTACACTTCATCGATAGTCATCTCGTCTTGCGTGGCCATCATTTCCCCCGGTAACATTATCAATTTGGGGAACGATACCACTTCGGTAACATTTTAGACCAATGAATGCGCCATTTTGACAAACGGGCAGTTATGTCGCACACTACGCGAATGTAGACCCGACATCACGGGGTACGTAAGTGGCCCACGAGTCGATCGTTTCGCGCCCGGCTTTTGGGGTACAGTACAGGTCCCCTACAATAACGCCATTGGCGCAGATGGTGGGACGGAAGATGGACTTGAGACACGGTCAACGAGGGGGCGGCTAAGCTCTTCGGACCGGTATTGAACAGCAGAGCGAGGAGTACTGGCTTGATCCATGTTCGAGAACTGACCAAACGGTATGGCGACAAGCTGGCATTGGACAACGTCAGCTTCGATGTCCAGATCGGTGAGGTGCTAGGGGTCTTGGGGCTCAATGGCGCCGGCAAGTCGACAGCCATGAACATCCTGACCGGATACATCGGTGCTACCAGCGGCAGCGTGACCATCGATGGTCACGATATCCGCCGCGAGCCGCGTGCTGCAAAGCGGGTGATTGGCTATCTGCCCGAGCGGCTGGCCTTCTACGATGATATGCGCGTGCGCGAACACCTTGATTTTGTCTGCGACCTCAAGAGTGTGAAAGTGGGGCGCAGGGAGCATCTGGCGAGCATTTGCGAAAGAGTGGGCATTGCACATATGACCAGTCGCATCATCCGAAACCTCTCCAAAGGCTTCAGGCAGCGCCTCGGGTTTGCTCAGGCTCTTGTCGGCGACCCCAAGGTGTTGATCTTGGACGAACCCACCGCGGGCCTCGACCCCTTCCAGATCATCGAGATGCGTTCGCTGATCCGGGAAATCGGGAGGTCAAGTGCCGTCATGATTTCTTCTCACGTCCTTTCTGAGATTCAGGCCGTCTGCACCCGCATTGTCGTGCTCCATGATGGCCGCCTGTTGGCCGACGACACACCGGAGAACCTGGGCAGGGCCGTAAGGACTGGGCACCGGGTGATCGCCAGGATCGAGGGAAAGCCTAAACAGGTGCAGATCGCCCTCAGCCAGGTTTCCGGGATCAAACGGACCAGTGTGCTGGCGCAGAAGGAGCCGGACGCGTACGAATATCTCATTGAAGGCGCGCAACACGAAGATATCCGGGCGGACGTGTTCCGAGCCCTGGCTAAGGCAGATCTGCCGCTGTTGTCCACGCGCGGCATAGAGACGTCTCTGGAGCAGACCTTCCTGCGTCTGGTGGGGGAATATGGGGCAGAACACGCCGGGGGGAAGAGATAGATGTTGGCCATACTCAGACGTGAGTTTCGAACCTATTTTCAGTCACCCTTGGGGTATGTGTTCTTCTCTGCTATGTTCTTCTTCACGGGCTACTATTTCTTCACCTACAACCTCTACGGGAATACCACCAACATGAGCAAACTTTTTGAGTTGCTCTTTCCGGTGGTGCTCTTCCTGGTACCGGTGCTGACGATGCGCCTGATGAGTGAAGATAAGCGTTCCGGGACCGACCTCCTGTTGCTGACGGCCCCCATCTCGCGCATGGGCATTGTGCTTGGAAAGTACGGCGCGGCGGTATCAGTGTTCGGCATCGCGATATCAGCGACGATCATGCAGGCGGCGGTGATGTCCTTCTTTGCCAGGCCGGACTGGCCCGTGATCGCGGGGAACTTCATCGGATTGTTGCTGTTGGGGATCACGCTGATCGCGATCTGCATGTTCCTCTCGGCATTGACTGAGAGCCAGTTCATTGCAGCGGTCCTCGGCTTTGTCGTGAGCTTGTTTGTGATGCTTGTGGATGCATTGGCGTTGGTGGTTAATAGCAGATTCTTGCAGGCACTCTTCCGCTATCTCTCCTTCAATCGTCGATATGCCGCATTTACGCTCGGGATACTGGAGCTGCCGAGCGTGGTCTTCTTCTTGAGCATCAGCGTTCTGTTTGTGTTCCTGACCACGGCAGTACTCGACAAAGAGAGATGGTCCTGAGGTGTCACGCGTGAAATGGATTCGGGCACGAAAACAGAACAACCGTACAAAGAACCAGGATTATCGGCAAGCTCGCCATCTTGGGAGTCTCTTTGGTGTGCTCATATGCCTCCTGGTGGTGGGAACGTTCCTGATCAATGTCGTGGTGGTGCAGTTGGGCAGGCGC
>JAFCZD010000902.1 GCA_019314525.1 Deltaproteobacteria bacterium | reverse complement strand
CCCGTGCCCGCCCGTTTCACGGGTCACCGCAACCTCACGACGAAACGCAATTACACCAGAAATGCTGAGGTGTTGCGCAACCCGGGCGGGCACGGGGACCCTCAAGATTTATCACATCGTGCCAGCAGCCAGTGTTGAGCCATTAGTAGGCGATTGAGTTCCTGGAATCCGCGACCAAGAGTCTGCCAACCGGGTGGCCCGTTGGCTCGGACATGACCACCCATGCGGGCCACGGCGTACATCACGTCGGTGACGGTCGGGGCCTTGGGTAGGCGCACGCTCCATGGATTGTCGATATTCGATGCGGCGAGTAAGAGAAGTTCATGCTGGGCTTTGGTCAATACGGTGTGGGCAGGCACATCGAGTGCGTCCCGCGCCAAAGTGCGAAGTAGCAGCATGTGCCATGCAAGACCAAAGCAAAGCGACAACGCGATCTTGAGTCCGTGGAGCGTCTCCAACTGCAGTCTTTCGTAACTGCACCCGGTCTTGAGCGCCTTGAAGAACTCCTCAATGAGCCATCGCGCGCGATACGCATCGACGATGCGTAGCACGTCGGCAGCGGTTTCAATCGGCTCGGTCGTCAGCAACCGCCACTCAATCGGTTGCTGGCCTTCGGGAGGGTCCACTTCACGCACCACAACGACGTTCAGGTCGAGTTCCTTGTCGCTGGACCGTGTCAGGTGTGGCCGCTTCACACAGGTCGACACCGCCCGCACTTCCAGCAGCGTAGAACGACCCTTTCGCGCTTGCTTGCGGCGCCTCCCGCCGCTGGTGGCAGCCGTTTCGAATCCTACCTGCCGCATTGCTCGAACGGGGTGTGCCCGGGCCAGCAACTCATCGAGTAGTAACTCTCCGTGCTCCTGTACCTGTGCAGCATCTTGTTTGACCCGTCGGTTCTTTGTTTGCCGTACAACGAAGCGGCCACCACGGTTCTTGAGCGACGTCAACCAGTCGAACTCGTCAGCTTCTCGATCAGCAACGTGGACAAGTGCGATGTCTTGGCCCATCGCGGTGTCGTCCAGTGACCTGGAGACACGACCCCAGCGAAGGAATTCGTTGTCTTCTGCGAAGTGGCGCGCTCGTTCCCACTGCGTTTTGCTCATGCCCTCTGGCCGCTTAGGGCGCTCCAACGGTCGAACGAGGATCTCACTGGCACCAACCCCGAGTGGTACACCGACCGAGCTCTCGCCTGAGTCGCCCACGAGGCTCACGAGAAGGCCCACGTGCGCGTAAAACCCGTGGCCATCGTTCATCAAGGACCCCAATCCGTGCCGATGCTTCGTTCCACCGAAGCGCATCTCGGTCGTGTCCTGTACTGCCAACACCCACTGTCCTACCTCGGAACTCTGCCTGGCCCGTTCCCAGGTACAGCTGATGTGAGGGGAGAGTACCGCGTCACTGTCAACCCGCGGGTTGTTGAAAAAGCGATACGCCCCTTCCAGTTCAGCCGAGCTCTTCATGACCTGTGGAATACTGGATTCAGGCGATTTGCCCCACGCCTCGAAGACCAAGCGTGCTCTGTCCTCTAGGCGCTTGTCTCCCAGATCTAAGGCCTGGAGCTCTCTAGCCTGAGGGCCAATAGCGAAGGGTATCTCGATACTTGGTCTGTTCATGGGTAACTTCTCAATAATTCCAGGCAAGCCTCTCCATCGCCGCGATATTACGTGGCTGGTGGGGCTCGGAAGCAAGCCAATGGGCTTGCTCTAAACGTCGATATTGTGCCCTTCCCCTTGGTGCCGTTGCGGTCACCTTCGAGTGCAGAGGGCTTGAACTCCGGTGGGGGGTTCTGTCCTTTGAGTCGGGCGATTTCGTCTTTCAGCGACTGAATTTGTTCGCGCTGCCAATGCAGCTGCTCTTGCTGATGATTGAGTATCCCCAGCAGGGCCAGAACCAGAGGAGTCTTCTCGTTCTCGGAGATCGCCGGTAGTGTTGGTAGTGTAAATCCCACAGAAACCGTAGATCATCCCGATGATCCCCTGTCAAGGTCTATATTCAGGCGAGCAGGAGCGAGCCACGTTGACCATGCGTCGTGCTGATCAGGCGATCGCACACCTCGGGGGCGTGGCGCGGTCATGCGGGTAGCGCTGCACAACACCGAACGCCTGCATCGGAGATTCAAGACTTACGACTCAAGATTGAAGGTCGGAGTTCGGAGATTGAAGACCTGCGAACACGGCTTGCCATTGTATGCGCGAGGCATCCGAAGTGCGCAAAAGTTGGCTCAATCGTTCACGGAGCGATCTTAGTAGGTACACCAGAGCGCTCTACGGTCCTTGCCTGGGCTTATTGAGAAGCTACGCTCATGGGGTTTTTGAGCAATTCAAAGGGGAAAACGCAAGGAAAACAAGGCCCTTC
>JAFCZD010000901.1 GCA_019314525.1 Deltaproteobacteria bacterium | reverse complement strand
AAAGCGGTGCAAATGCTGATCCCTGTTCCGGAGGCAATATGAAGCTCACCCTCATTGTTATCCTGTTAAGTCTGTTATTGGTTGCTTGTGGTCCCCATGCCGAAGCAACCAGTGGGCCGCCCCAACAATCCGTTCAAACAGGAGAAGACCTCCTTGCCGGAGTTGCCATCGAGCACGCGTAGCGCGCCCGTATGACAGGCGCTGATCGCGTCCGAGGTGCATTGGCAGCAGGTCTCCCGAACATTCCCCGCGATGAAGATCACGTTGGGCGGATCGAGCTCGTCCACGCGACCATCGCAGTTGCTGTCGGTGACGCGCCCCACCACGGGCGTGGACCAGACGTCGACGCGATTGCCGAAGCTCTCCACCGTGGCTTCGTTCCAGGACCACTCTCTGCGGGCGGCCAACTTGCCCGCCTCGGAGTGCACCTCACACGTGGGCAAGCAATCGTCGCGATCTTCGCCTGGAGGACAACGCGGCGGCAGAGCCAAGCAGCGACCCGCGCCTGGAGCTGGCTGCACGCAAGCATGCTGAGGCGGCTCACCCCCAAGAGGCAAGATGCTCTCATCGGCGAGGCTGGGTTCACAATATTCGTTGTCGCCGCAATCTGCTGTTGCCCGACATGCCCCCCCGGGATCCACGCACGCGTTGGCAAAACAGCTCTGCCCCGTGGCACAGCAGAGGTTGCCGCAGGCACGCTCGGCGGAGGCGCAGCAATGATCGGCCACGCAGACACCGCCGCCACAATCCTCATCGCGGGTACACTCAGGTGCGGGAGGAAGCACGGGAGCCATGCCATCGGGCCAGATGACCCCAGAGTCCGGAGCTGAAGGACCACCAAAGGGGGGGCTGCCCCGCCCCTCACACCCGCTGAGGGCCAAAAAGACCGCACCGACGGCGAGAAGTGAGAACATACTGATAGTTAGCGAGCATACTTGCGGGCGCGTGCAGTCCATAAACCCCTCTTTCGAGGAGATGTGATGCACGTAGCGTGCCTTGTGCCGGCAGCAAAATGCGCATGAAAACAGGGTATTTCGCTCAACCCATGCAGGCTAAAGACCCCAGAGCGCTAGGGTCGAATGACCCCGGCCTAAATGCCGTTGTAGTGCAACACCTTGCCTTCAGTCCCGACAACGTAGAGATGGGGGGCGCTACCCCAAATACCACCGTAGTTCGGTTCAAAGGGAGCCTGCACTGTGCTCCATCCGACGCCATCAAAGACTTGCACGGTTGAGCCAACACCATAGACGAGAGTGGGCGAGCTGCCAGTGGGCGAGCTGCCCCATAGATGACGCGCATCAGTGCCAGGCCCTAATCTCGACAAGGCTGCCTCATTCAGGTGGAAGAGCTCCTGCCCCATGGCCAAAACGCTCGTGGCCGATAGACCCCAGAGGGCGTTGAACACACCAGAGGCCATAGGGGCCCAGCTCATCCCGTCATAGCGCCACAGGCCCCCACTGGAGCAAACCTTCATCGAAACATAGAGCAGCCCTTGCCCACCCCACAGATCGCTGGGCTCACAACCTGAAGAAACGACCACCTCCTTCCAAACAAGCCCATCGTATTTGTAGAGGCCAGCTGCAAACACCGCGTAGATATCGGTCAATCCAAAGGCCCACAGGGAGTCGATCTTGTCTTTTGCACCTTGCCGCAGCTCCTGCCAAGAACCGCCATTGTCCTGGTAGTAGATGGCCCCCTTCGAGGTGCCTACAACCAGAGCGCCTGTGAAACCCACCATCTCGACGAGGCTGTCGTTGGTAGGTGGCCCCAAGATCGTGCGCCACTGCGTACCGTCATAGTGCAGCAGGGTCCCCGAATCTCCTCCAACGTAGACGTCCAGAGCACTCCGCCCCCAGATCGACTTCAACGCGAACTGCACTGGCGTATGGATCACCTCCCAAGCAGGATCGAGCGACCCATCGCTCGGCGTCGCGTCCGTTGAATACGCGTCAGCCCCAGCATCGACGCCAAAGGAACCGTCAGCCCCAGCATCGACGCCAAAGGAACCGTCAGCCCCAGCATCGAGCATCGGAGACTGATCTTCGGGCCCGTCTGGTAGCAGAGATGAAACCTCTTGATAGCCAGCAAGGAGATGACACCCGCTGGCCAACACCAAGAGCAACACGCAAAGAATTTCACGAGTGGATCTCATCGCCACTGATCATAACAGAAGCCCGATACAAGAGGCACAACGCCGCGTGCAACGCTAGACCGGTCCCATCTAGGACTGATCTCGCGCGATAGCTGCGTTGCTCGCTGCGGTGCCTGCTCGCTACGCTACAAGGTAGCTCCGCGGGCTCCTCGCTCCCGCCTTGCTCTCATCACAAGCTCAATCCTAGCTGGAAGCGATCTAGAG
>JAFCZD010000900.1 GCA_019314525.1 Deltaproteobacteria bacterium | reverse complement strand
GAGCATCACGATGAAGCTCAAGCCACCCATGCCGATGCCGAGATGGAGGGGGGTGACCTGATCGAGGGCTGCTATGAGCTTTTCCGGAGGTTTCATCTATGTATTCCACGATAACCCCGCCCCCGACTGCTGGCAACTATGATGGGCGTGATGGAAACCCGTCAAACGGGTGGACTTCTTGACGCTGTAGACGGCGTTGGGCACGCCGATGTTGCGCTCGGCAACACCTCATGTGCTCTTTGCCAACGATGAGTCGCTCGTCGGGGCAGAGAAGATCATGGGCGCGTGGTTCAAAGAGCCGAATATCGGTGGTTTTTGCGCTCCGTGCCTTCCTCTCGGGACGTGGTACGGCTGATGCAGTCCGCCAGACCTTCTCGGCGGTTCCTTGGTACGCCGCGACGGTCGAATCACGCAACCGGCGGGGGACCGCAGTAAGGACAAAGCAATGCAATCAAGAGTTCTCATAGGCATGCGGTGCAGGGGGGCTCGCCTGGCACCTGTGGCTGCGCTCTCGCTCTCACTCTTGGCTCTCGCTTGCGGTGGACCTGCAGAAGAGCGTTCAGTCCAGTCCCACCGCGCGGCGGCTCAGGCGCCAGTAATCGGCACAGCGCAGCTCTTGGGAGCTGGGCCTGTGGATAGCGTGGCGGTGCAGGGCGACAATGTTTGGCTCTCCGCGCGCGAAGAACTCAACCACGGTGTCGCCACGGGGACGAGCACGCGCTTCGCTGGCTGGGAACGTGTCTGGAGTGTGTCCGAGGATCGGCCGGCGCTGGTGGCCGTGGGGCAGGTGCTGGTGGCCGCGGCCTTGCGTGGTGATGGCTTCGTGGTCTATCGCAGCGCTGATGGTGGCGAGGGTTTCACCTCTCAAACCCATGCGCTGCCCTTTGACGCCCTTGGCGTCAGCGTCAGTGCAACCGAGCGCGGCGAGGTCTTGATAGTGGTGGGCGAGAAGATGCCCAACACGGGGCCGACGATGCTCGCCGCTATCTGGGGGCTCAAGAGCGACGACGCAGGCAAGACCTTCGGCATCCCCGTGGAGATCTTTCGCGTTAACGGTTCTAGCGCCCCGATGATTTGGCCTAACTCCCTTGACGCTGGCGCCAACAGTGAGGGGTTCTATGTCGGCTACAAGGTGCTCTACTCTGGAGCCCCAGCAAACCAGTTTCAGGTCGCCACCAGTGTTGGTGGGAAGAATTGGACATCCACTACGCTTCGTAGCAGCCGCTATCTTCGCGGCGCCGATCTGCTCGTCACCGCCGATGGGGTTTATGCCACGGGGGCTGACGGTTACGCGCCCTACAACGCGCAGGTTTATTTCTGGCGCTTTGATGGTGCCACCTGGCACCAGCACACACTCTACAAAGGCCAGGCCACGGCGACCCTCGCGAGCAATGGCTCTCGTCGCGTCTTCGCCTTGCTCCATGGCAGCGGCGATGAGGGCACTCGCCTGCTCGCCACCTCGGATGAAGGTGTCAGTTGGCAAGAGCAAGGCGCTCTTTCAGCCCCAACAACCCAAGCCATGCCCGAGTTGGTCTCAGGCGCAGGACGGCTCTTCGTGCTTTGGTCTGCCTATGGATCGCCCGCCCCGGTCTGGCATTGGCAGACGATCTCAGCGCCCTTACCCTGCGGCACGGCGGCGCTTTTCATGTTGCGCCCCAGCGCCACGGGGCACGAGCAGCGTGTGCCGATGACCTGTGGTCCAGACGGGCGCTGGCGGGCGCAGGTCGCGCCCCTCAGCTCCACTTCGCCCTCCGTCTCTATTCGCTTTGAGACGACGGACCAGCAGACCTTTGGGGACAACCGCGGTGACTACGGTTTGGACGCCGGCGGTGACAATATCTCCTTCGTGGGTGAGCGAGAGGTCATCGTGGACTTTGCGCGTAAGAACTACTGGCTCTACGATCCGAGCCATCCTTGTGGGGCGGCCACCTTCTCTCTGGCCTGGATCGGTGACCAAGGATTCCCAGGCGCTGTGGGCTCGCCCATGGTTTGTGGTAGCGATGGTCGCTTCGCCCTTGGGGGCCATGTGAGTGGGTCTGTGCGAGAATTCTATTTCATGGATCAACAGACCACGTCGATCCCTGGTGTGCATGTGTGGGGCGACACAAACGACGATGGACTCATCGACCTCAATGGTGAGGGTATCTCAAGCTACGAGCCAGCGGCCCTTGGCGCGCCACTGGAAGTCAGGGTCGACCTGCGGACCATGCGTTACACCGTCGAGATCCAGACGCCCATCCGGCGCACCGTGGTCTTCGTCTTTGGCGAGACCCGGCCGGGGCAGGACATGTTCATCCGAGGTGGCATCGATCACGAGGTGGGCAATCAGAACGGTCGGAACTGCTCCACCTCCAACTACGCC
>JAFCZD010000899.1 GCA_019314525.1 Deltaproteobacteria bacterium | reverse complement strand
CTTGCTCAGCGGAACGAGATTGGCCACCTTCGTGCCGCGCAGGTCCAGACGTCTCAACTTCAAGAGCCTGCCAAGGGGCGTGAGGTCGCTCAGCTTCGTTCCACCCACCGACAGAAGGCTTTCCTTCCGGCCAACGATAATTGGCGACAATGACCCATGCGCTGATGCTTCCCTAGACCGCGCCAAGATCTACGAAGGCTCGAGTATTCGATTTGCTCGCGGCGTATGGGTGGATATCGTCCACCGCGTGATCCTACAGCACGACCCCTCCGCCTCCCCTGCGGCTCCACAGCGTCCATCCACTTGCGGAGTTTTGCCTAGACCGGTGGCACCTTCTTTTGTCGCCAAGCCTTGAGTTTTTCGCTCGACGATTTCTTGGTGCAATGACTGGACTGGGCGGGGAATCTGGGTTGGTCTTTGCCCATGCACCCGCTCAACAAGAGAGCTTAACGATGAGACTCCAAAGTGTGCTTGCAGGTCTTTTGATGTCACAGCTGGCGTGCGAAGCTGACGTCACCACGCACGACGCTGCCCAACGTGACGCCGCTCCCAGCGACACTGCGCGTCACGAAGCTACGCTCAGCGACGCTACCCAGGACGCCAACCGCCCACGAAACGATGGTATGCCCGATGGGACGATAGACTCGACGCAGGAGTGCGACAAGACACCCCAAGAGGTCTGCCAACAACAAAGCAAAGCGTGCGGCTGCTTAGTGGTGCTGCGTTGCGGGGCCTGGCAAGCGATCGATTGTGGCTCTTGTGATGAGGCAGCAACGACCACAACGCTCGAGGAACGCATCGACCCTGCTCTGGACCTCCACTACCTCTTGCGGACGGCCACCGCCGCCGAAAAGAGCGACAAGGTGCCAGCCAGCCCGGCTCTCGTCGCCGGGCAAGGAGAGGACCCATCGAACCACAGCGTCGTGCGCATCTTCGACCACTACGGCACCATCCAAGCCCAATTCTTGGCCTTCCCCTCGACAGTACGGGGAGGCGTAGCTGTCAACGCTGGCCGCCTCTTGAAGGGAGGAAGCGAGGTGGGCGTGGTGGTGAACGCGCTCACAGACAACGCAACCCAAAGCATTCGGCTCTACGATCTGCAAGGAGGGTTGCGCGTCACGATTCCCATCGAGCCGTCCCTGCCAGCCCCCTACCGCGTGGCCGTCGGCGATTACTGCCGCAGCTGTCCAGGTGACGAGATCGTCGTGACCTCACGCGCTGCCACCACGGCCGGGCAGGTGCTGCTGCTCTATGACGCCCATGGGCTGCTCCTCGTCAGGCGCACGCTCAGCACAACGCATCCACCGCAAGGAACCGACACAGCAGACGTGAGCACTGTGCATCGGGCTGGTGCAGGTGGTGACCGCGTGCTGCTCTCCTTTGCGCCCAGCGCCATCACAACGCTCTATTCTCCCCTCAGCGACACCTCTACCAGCCTCGACATGAGCGTCTTGGCAAACGCAGGCTCAATCACCATCAGCGAATCATCCTTCTCAGACCAGCTATGGATGGCCAGCGCCAAGCATGCATCACTCTCAAAACTGCGCGTACAAAACACCCTAGGCGACGTCACAGAGCTTGACATCGGGCGGCGGGAGAACACCTTCTGGGTGCAACCGCTCATTGACGATACCGCCTTCTCCAGCGGCGATTGGGTGCGCAAGGGGCGCTTCGTTCATCTGCGGACCGATCAAGCCAGCCCTGGGTACCAGGTGGACATCGACTTCCAGAGCGAAGATTTCGAGCATTGGGCTGGCGGAACCTTTGTCCCCTACATCTCCAGCAGGCAGGCCGACTACGCCTCAGGGCTGCCCGGAGTGTGGGAGCCCACGTTCACACATCGACATCACGACCACGTCTCGGCGGCATGGCGCGACGCGCTGGATGCCAAAGGCCTGCACAAGTACATGCAGCTCTCGCGCCTCGACAAGCCCATGACCTACGTTGAAGGCACCACGACATTCAACGCGCTAACCTACGCTCCTGGGCTGCCAGCCATCGATCACCTCTACCTCTGGCCGCTGCGCGCTTTCTTGCAACAGCTGGCGGTGCGTTTTCGCGGGACCTCCGGTATGCCAGAGCAGCTCATCGCCCTCGAGCCCAATCACGAGTTCGAGATTCACGGTGTTGATGGCACTATCGGGGACTACAACACCGCGATGATCGCAGCCTTCCGCGCCGAACTGCTGGCACGGTACAACAACCACTCCACCATCAACGCACACTTTGGCACCTCCTTCACCACCGCCGCCTCTATCGACCCCCCACGCGCCACGAGCCGCGGTAGCTGGGACCGCTACGCTGCGGATAACCGATTCTTCGTCGCCTGGGTTGAGTTCAACCGGCGGGTGGTCAACATGCG
>JAFCZD010000898.1 GCA_019314525.1 Deltaproteobacteria bacterium | reverse complement strand
AAAAAGGAGGGACGCAAGCTCTGGACCCGCGCTGTGCTGCGCAGCGCAGATGGTGATGTGGTGTACAGTGAAGCTGAAGGGATCTTTGTAGAACTCGATGACACGCAATTGCGGGAACTGGCGACGCACGCGCCGGAGCTGAAAGCGATGCTGGGCCGCTTCTGAGGTGGCGGCCCACAAGAACAGGGGGAACCATCATGAACAAGCTCAATCCAGGTGTCGCTCTGATTCCGGGTGGCACTCGAGGTATCGGGCGCTCCATCGCGCTCTCATTGGCAGAAGACGGTTGGGGGGTGGCCCTGGCCTACCAGGGCGACGAAATCAGCGCCGACAAGACGCGACACGACCTTGAAGCTTTGGACGCCCACTTCTCTTTATGCCGCACCAACCTCGAGTCGGCCGAAAACGCCCGCGCCTTCGTCGCCGAAGCCCTCTGCCGTTGGGGCAAGATCGACGCGCTGATCAACACCCTTGGGGTCTTCCAGCGCCAGCCCTTGCTCGAGGAGACCCCGGAGAGTTGGCGAAAGGTGTGGGCAAGCAATGTCGACGCGGTCTTCTATCTCTGCCAGGCGGCGGCCACCCCCATGAAGCAACATGGCAAGGGTCGCATCATCAACTTTGGCGTCGTCAACGCCGAGAGCGCGCCTTTTACCGTTGGCGCTCACCACCTGGCCAAAGCGGCCGTGGCAAACCTCAGCCGTTGCCTGGCCCAAGGCCTGGCCCCCGATGGCATCACCGTCAACACCCTGCGCCTTGGCTTCTTCGAAGATGGCGTCACGTTGCCCACAGCGCCCATCATCCCTGCGCGCAGGCTGGGCCGTCACGAAGAGGTCGTGGGGGCGGTCCGTTACCTCCTCAGTGAAGATGCCGCCTACGTCAATGGGGCCGAGATCGCCATCAGCGGCGGCTGGGGGCTCTGAAGCTCACCCGGCACCCCAGGGCTTGCCTCCAGCGCCACAGATGCCTATACCTACGCCCAAAGCAAGATTGGAAGGTGGTGGCTCATGGGCGACACAAACTACAAGGAACTCACACGTCAGATGGCGCGATCGCTGAGCTTGATCGAGCGACCGCGGCGCAACCGCAAGACCGACGCCATGCGCCGGATGGTGCGCGAGACGAGCATCGCTCCCGATCACCTGATCCTGCCAATGTTCGTGATTGAGGGCAAAGGCGAGCGAGAGGAGATTGCCTCTATGCCGGGCGTAAGCCGCCTGAGCATCGATAACTTGGTAGAGCAGGCGCGCCACGCCTACTCCCTGGGCATCCCAGCGGTTGCGCTCTTTCCAGCCCTAGGGGTTGATAAAAAAGACCCCCTCGCCACCGAGTCGACCAACGCCGACGGGCTGCTGCAGCGCAGCATCAAAGCACTCAAAGACGCCCAGCCTGAGCTGATGGTCATCACCGACGTAGCCATGGACCCCTACTCCACCGACGGCCACGATGGCCTGGTGGAAGACGGAAAGATCGTCAACGATCCGACCCTTGAAATCTTGGCCAATATGGCCATTGCCCAGGCTGAAGCAGGGGCTGACGTCGTGGCGCCTTCGGATATGATGGATGGGCGCATAGGCTTCATCCGCGAGGCTCTCGACGCGTGCGGTCATACGGAGGTGAGCATCCTCGCCTACTCTGCCAAATATGCCTCCGCCTTCTATGGCCCCTTCCGCGACGCCCTCGACTCGGCGCCGCGCTACGGCGATAAGAAGACCTACCAGATGGACCCAGCCAATGTGCGCGAGGCGATCCGTGAGATCGCTACAGATATCGCAGAGGGCGCTGATATGGTGATGGTCAAGCCCGCCCTGCCCTACCTCGACGTCATCGCCGTCGTGGCCGAACACTCTACTGTGCCCGTCGTGGCCTATAACGTCAGCGGCGAATACGCGATGATTAAGTTCGCCGCCGAGGCTGGGTGCCTCGATGAAAAGAAGGCCATGGCGGAGAGCCTGCTCTCCATCAGGCGCGCAGGCGCCGATGTCATCTTGACCTACTTCGCCATGGAAATGGCCGAACTGCTCAACGGATAATGGTCATGACAACATCCATCAAAGAGCGTCAACAAGAGGTCGTCGATAGCTTTTCGGAGTTGGAGGATTGGGAGGAACGCTATCGCGAGATCATCAAACTCGGGCGTGACCTCGACGATCTGCCCGACGAACTGAAGACCGACAAGCATAAGGTCAAAGGCTGCCAGTCTCAGGTGTGGCTGCACGCCGCGCTCGACGGAGGCAACGTCATCTTTCAGGCAGACAGCGACGCGATGATCGTCCGTGGCTTGATCGCGATGCTGCTCTCGGTTTACTCAGGGGCGACGCCAAGCGAGATCTTGGAAAACCCGCCCGCCTTCATCAGCGAGATCAAGCT
>JAFCZD010000268.1 GCA_019314525.1 Deltaproteobacteria bacterium | reverse complement strand
GTCGCGAACCAAAAGAAACGAGAGATGACGGCAGAAAAATGCCAAGGAACCGGTCAGAAACCCGCCCTCACAGATTCTTGGGTGGGTTTTGAACGGTTCATTACTTCCGCCGAGTAGGTCTAGACGTTCGCGCCCTGGCCACCAAAGGGAAAAAGCAAAGCGCCAGAAATGCGATACGCCATGGGGCGTTGCTCCGTATGCAAGGATAAGTGAACAGATTGTTTCTTCTGCTAGTGGCAGGGGCGCTTTGAGCGCCCGCCAGCAGACTGCGCGCGGCTTTGCCACTGGGAATACAGGAGTCGCGGGGGGCTGCGACAGATCATGTCGTGGCGGCGGGGAGTGTGAGGGTAAGGGCTTGGAAGCGAGCGTGTCGATGCAAGGGTGGCGCCGGGCACCCCAATGGTTTCGTCCTCCGGATCTCGATCCCCGCGGGGTGACCCTCGAGCCGGTGGCGCTTGGCGCTGGAGTTTGGGGGCTGATGGCGGATCGCTCTCCTGTCAATAACTGCGGTTTCATTGTGGGAGAGCGCGAGATCATGGTGGTGGACGCCCACCTCAATGCGGTGATGGCGGGGCAGGTTCTGAGCGCAGTGCGTCAGGTATCCCAGCTGCCTATTAGCTACCTGGTGCTGACGAGTGACCATGGTGACCACCACTTTGGTGCCCATGCTTTTCCTGCTGGCACCCGCGTGGTCGCTCATGACGGTGCGGGCGAGCGAGCGGACTTCAAGGTGGAGTTGGGGCTCTTGCGGCAACAATTGGGCGCCGCCGCGAGTGAGCTGGATGAGGTGCGCTTCCGGCCGGTGGATATCACCTTTGCCAGGACATTGGCCTTTGACCTGGGGAATCAACGCGTGGAGTTGCACCATTTTGGGCCCGGGGAATCTGCTGGGGATTGCGTGGTTTGGGTGCCCCAGGCGGGTGTGGCCTTCACAGGAGATTTGATCAAAGCCGAGGGCTTTCCCCCTTGTCTGCTCGAGCAGCCAGCGGAGCGCTTCCTGGAGAGCGTGCGTCGCTTTCGCCAGACGATGGCGCCTCGGGTCGTCGTCCCTGCCCATGGCACTATGGGCAGCTCGGCTGCGGCTGAGCTCTGTGAGCAGTATCTAAGGCGACTGTTGGAGACAACTCAAGAGCTGGTTGAGAGCGGCCAGCACCCTTCTGAGAGCACGACGGCGGAGCTGCGTCGCTTCATTCCCACCCTAGACGAAGAGCTGGCCCCCTTGCTTGAGGGCGTGCACCGGCTCAACATCGAACGCACTTACAGTCGGTTGTTGGTGGCTCGCGGCTGACGCGCGGTGTCTCTTGGCGAACGCTCTGGGCACCAAGTCTTTCAGCGACACCTCTATGAGGGGTATATTGCATCAGCAATGGCTGACCATGACCCCAAGGCAGACGCTTTCAGCCCCGAGGCAATCCGCGCGCTGCGCGGTGCACGGAGTCGCGCGGAGTTCGCGCGGCTTCTGGGCATCACCCCCCTGACCATCTATCGCTGGGAATTGCCAGAAGGTGCCGCTGAGGCGCGCCGACCACGCAAGTCGTTGCGCGAGCGCATAGAGCGCCTCGCCGCAGACGTGGAGGCTGCGTTGGCTGTTAAGCCACCAGCGCCCACGTCGCTTTTGGTCCCTGCGATGCCCGGTCAGGTCGCTTCAGGGACTCTCGCTTCAGGGACTCTCGCTTCAGGAGCCCTCGCTTCAGGAGCCCTCGAGAGCGCGCTCTTGCCTCATGAACGTGCGACGATCTTGCCGGTGCTGGGGGATATCGCGTACGCCAACTGGCAGCGAGCTGAGGAAGAGCTGATGCAGTTGCTCTCAGGGGGCAACCTTGGGCCTTCCGGGGCCGCCTTGGGGCAGATCTGCATGGCGACGATCCAGCTGCATGGTCGTGGAGATGTGCGTGGGGCCTTCACGACGCTCTTGCCTGCGCTCTCGGCCCTCGAGAGCGGTTCGCTCTCAGGCGCTGTCCCCTTCTACGCCCATACCGTGGCGGCCATGGTCTTTTCCGCCGCTGATGGCAGGCTCTTCGATGCGGGGCGTGTTCGTGCCCATGTCGCCCGGGCCGAACGTGTGATGCTCCCTCATGGGGGTGAGGATTGGCTCGCGCTGCTGCGTATCGGGCAGCTTCAGGCTGCGCTTCATCTTGGTGATCGAACGCTCTTCTCTCGGCGGCTAGGACGCCACCGGGCCGACCTGGAGGCGGCCACGCAGCCGATGACGCGCTGTCTGGTGGAGTATTTGCTCAGCTGCGCTGCATGCATGGAGGGGCGCTGCGCCGAGGGGCAGAGCCGGCTTACGGCGCTGGTGGCGCGCGCCAAGGATGTGGGATTTTCGGTGGTGCAGTGCCAGGCGCTGGCCACCCTCGGCTTGCTGAAGCTCGAAAGCGGGCAGACTCCAGAGGACGTGTTGGCGCTCTGTGAGGACGCTCGACAAGTGGCACGCGGCGCTCGGCTGGAGAGCGGGGCCCACGAGATCGTACTCGCCGCGGTGTTGACACAAGCGCGCGCACGCCAGGGGGAGTTCGCTGCCGCCCGGGAAGCTTTTGATTGGGGCCAGCAGATCGCAGAACGCTTGGGGTGGCCCGCCGGCGCCCTCGTGTATGGGCTCTTGCGTGTGGATGGTGCCCTTGATCCTGAGGGTCGTTTGGCGGCCGCTCTCAGTGAGGGCCTCATGGAGCGCGAGGGTGGACCTCTGGGCATGGCGGTGGCCCCAGCCAGAGCGCTGACTCAGGGGCTCGCTGCCCTGGGAGAGAAGGACCTCAAGGGGGCGGGTGAAAGCTTCGCGGAGGCAGCGCGTCGCGGTGAAGAGAGTGGTGCGCGTCCTTGGTTGACACGCCACGCCCACGCCCTGGCGCTTAGCGCGCTGGTCTACGAGGGAGAGCGGGACAGAGCCCACCAAGCGTTGCGACGGGCCGAGCGTGTGCAGGAGCGGTTACCAGGTGCCTGGTACGCTGCATCGTTGCGCTGGTTACGGGGCGTGCTGCTCGCCCTCGATGGCCGTTTTATCGAAGCTGACCAGCAGATCGAAGCGGCCCTCACTGCATTCCAGCTCGCAAAGGATGAGGGGGCAGAGGCGTTGGCGCGCCACGCCCTCGCTCTTGTGCGTTGGCTCGAAGGGGGCGAGGGGGCCAGCTCCCAGCTCAAGCAGGCCGCTGATGCTTTGCAGAGCAGCGTGATCTGGGCAGACCCCGTGCGCCTCGAGGGCATGGCCCACGTGGTCCAGCATCTGCAGAAGGATGGTGGTGAGGTTGACGCCTATTCGCTCTTGGTCCCGGTGACTCGCCTCGCCGTGCGGGGGTTGACCAAGGATGCCCTCTTGCAAGAGCTCGTGGCGGTTGTGCGAGGCTTGACAGGGTGCGCGCCAAGGCTCGAGGAGATCGACGCTGAAGGTCGGACATTGCGGACTCTGGTGGCGCCCTCTGGGGCTAGGCTCAAGTCTGGGCATGCAGGGCTGAGCTTTGAGTTGGGCGATGGTTATGGTCACACCCTCAAGTTGGTTCTCGACGGGGAGGTCGCCTCTGGGCCTTTGGCCATGGTGCGTGCGGCAGTGACAGTGGCAGGCTTGGCGCTGGAGGTGGTAGCGCTGCGCTCTGTGGCTATCGTGGAGGAAGCTCACGACACCGCGCCACGAGAGGTGCCCACCATTGAGGGCATCATCGCGAAGTCCCCAGCTATGCGCACTTTGGTCAACGATGTGGTGCGCCTGGCCAACTCCCGCGCCACGGTGTTGATCAGCGGTGAATCGGGTACGGGCAAGGAGGTGCTGGCTCGTGCTATCCACCAGCACTCACCACGGGTCAAGCGCCCCTACGTCACCTTCAACTGCGCGGCCATCCCCGGTGATCTCTTTGAAGGGCAGCTCTTCGGGTACCGCAAGGGCGCCTTCACGGGGGCTACCTCACATCACCCAGGTGTGATCCGCGCTGCAGATGGGGGGACTCTTTTTCTCGACGAGATCGGCGATCTGCCCATGGCCATGCAGCCCAAGCTGCTGCGCTTCCTCGAAAACGGTGAGGTTTTCCCTCTCGGTGACACCGCCCCGACCCGGGTTGATGTGCGGGTGATCGCCGCCACCCACCGTGATCTTGAGGCGATGATCCGGCAGGGGCACTTCCGGGAGGACCTCTTCTATCGTGTGCAGGTGGTGACCCTGGATATCCCGCCGCTGCGTGACCGTGAAGACGACATCTTGGCGCTGGCGCGTTTCTTCATCCGCTCCCTCACCCCTGCTGGGTCCACGCCTCCGCCTCTCTCCCAGGACGCCACCACAGCCTTACTGGCCTACGCCTGGCCAGGGAACGTGCGGGAGGTGCGCAACGTGATCGATCGAGCCCTCGCCTTCTCTCCCCTTCCCCTGCGCTTGACGGCGGAGCACCTGCGGATTTCTGGGTAGGGTCACCTTAGAGTGGCGTGTGGTGGCGACACTACTTGCAGGGAGCGTCTCCTTCGGGGCAGCCATTGCAGAATCCCTTGAAGGCGAGCCGTGTCCAGCTGCGTCCACGTTGGGTTTTGATGAATTTGTAGGAGGTGAAGCGGCAGAGACCGTCGCCGTCTTTATCCTTCCAGAGCACAGTGCCCATGATCTTGCGGTAGCGCTTTTTGGTGTCGGTGAAGCGCCCATCTGACCAGCGGCTGCTGGGTACGATGCGAATGATATCTCCCGGGGTCTTGGCGACACGCCGGTCGAGCAGCGCCTTTTTCATCTCTAGCAAGACCCGTCGTTCTTCGGCCCCTCGGAGGAAGCCCTTTGGTAGCTTGCCTGCCACGACCTTGTCGTTTTTGCCGCGCCTGTAGCTGAAGCCGCCGGCGGCGATCGGTCCCTTGCTGCGGTATTGGCCCTGGGTGACCCAGACCTCAAAGCGGATCTGGTGCTTGCCGGGCTGCATCTTTGCGACCACCTTAGCGAAACCGTTCACAACCTTGGGGTAGGCTGTATCTGAGGTGATCTTTGTGGGTCGGGGCTCAAAACGCCAGGTGGTCCACTTGCGACTGGGTTCCCCTCGGCTCGCCGTGCGCTGAAAGAAGCTTCCAAACGCAATCACCTGGTTTTTGCCGTCAACGAACATCTTCACCTCCCAGCGAGGAGCGAAGGCTTTGCCTTTGCGGCCACCCTGATATACCGGTGTGTTTTGGATCGAGCGCGGCACGAAGACTCGACCATAGATCGAATCTTTGCCGCTGAAAGCGCTTCTGAACCCGGCAGATTTTGGGTTTCGAAAGGGGACCTCTTTGCTGGCGAAGAGGATCGTTCCCATGTTCTTGCGGTGAGTGGCGCTGGTGGCCCCCTGGTCTTCACCGGCCGTGTGGGGCTCACTCTTGGGGGTCAGCACCACCTTTGACGGGCCAGCTTGCGCGGGCTGGGACAGAAGTATGAGTGCAGAAGCGCTGAGAAGCATCGTCTGAGTGAGTGGGTGCATTTGTGGCATAGCTAGACAAGTCCCTTTGGAAATTGGACATAGTCTATAGCACAGCTGTCACGCGGGATCGCAGGTGATCGAATCGAGCCGCGCACCAAGAAAGCGACCACCCAATAGCACAGCGCGCTTAGCGGCAACCTCTGCCTCATCACCTCCTCGTGGCACGCCTTGCTTTTGGGAATGGGTGGACCAAGACTTTACCCTCCAGAAAAAGGAACGCCATGACAGCAAAGCTAAGGCGAGTAGGAAGCTATTATCGGGAGCAAAGGTTCGTCGATATGCTTGCCCGGGTGAGCCCCACCACCATCAGTGTCTCGGGAAATCTCGCCGAGATGAACGCGACCATCAACAAGAAGTTCACCTTCAAAAACGATATCGATGTTTGGAGTATCAAGGACTATTGGGCGGCGCCCCATGAGTTCGCGGCCAAAGGCGAGGGAGACTGCGACGACTTTGCGATATACAAATACTTCGCCCTCAAGCAAATAGGCTTCCCCTTCGGGAAAACCTATCTGGGTACCTGCACCTACACGCAAACGGGTGAGCTCCATCTCGTCACCCTGGTGGGGCCACAGTTCATGGTGATGGACAATCTGATCGACGAGGTCTTGCCGGCCGCGTGTCGCCCAGACCTTCTTTTCAACTCCGCGGTCAATAACGAAGGCCTCTTCCTTTTCAGGCCTGGGAAACAATGCGTGGTCCCGCAGTAGTGCCGTGCAGATAGCGCCAACGTTGCCTGCGCGCAAACCAAGCAAATTCAGCTATACTTGATGGTATGGCGCGTAGCTCTTGGTCTTCCCCATGGCGACGGCTCTTTTTGCTCTGCCTGCTGGTTGGCACCACTGGCACTGCAGGCCCCCTGGCCTGTACCCGCTCTGGCTTCGCTTCATGGGGAAGCGGCTCGGCAGACGGATGGCGTTCTGAGGCAGGAGCCTTTGACGCGGCTGGCGACGTGGCTGGCGACGTCGCCGGCGACGGAACTGACCAAGGCAGCACGCAAGACGCCATAGCCGAGACGGGCCCGCCCGACGGCGCGGTGAACCCGCTTGACGGCGCGGTGAACCCGCTTGACGGCGCGGTGAACCCTCCCGACGGCGCGGTGAACCCGCTTGAGAACCTCTGGTCTAAGACCATGGGCGACATCTCTGACGACCAAGGTACTTGGGTGGTGGTGGACGCCAGCGGAAACATCACGCTCATGGCCACCTTCGCCGGCACCATCGATCCAGGCGGCGGGGAGATCACCTCCTACTCGACCTACCACGACCTCTTCGTGACCAGCTTCACCTCTGAGGGCGTGCACCGCTGGCAACTGGTTCTAAATGGCATAACCAACCCCCCCATTGGACAGGGCATGGTGGTGGACGGCAGCGGTAACGTCACCATCGCAGGCTCTTTCACCGGCTCCGTCGTTCTGGGCAGTGGGGGTGTTGCCTCCCGGGGGCGCGACATCTTTGTCACCAGCTTCTCCCGCGACGGCGTGCACCGCTGGAAGAAGATCATCGGCGGCGTGGACGACGATTCCGCCTATGCGCTGGCAGTGGACAACAGCGGCAACGTGACCGTCACAGGCCGCTTCGAAGACCATGTCAACTTTGGCGGCGGCGACGTCTACGCCTGGAACTATGGCGACATCTTCATCGTCAGCTTCTCCACTGACGGCGACTACCGCTGGCATCAGGCGCTAGGCGGCGATTATTATGATAGAGGCACCGCCGTGGCAGCGGACAGCAGCGGTAACGTCACCATCGCAGGCACCTTCGAAGTCACCGCAGAACTGGGCGGTGCCCCTCTCACATCCGTAGGTGACAAAGATGTCTTTGTCACCAGCTTTTCCAGCGACGGTGTGCACCGCTGGCAAAAGGCGCTGGGCGGTGCTCTGGACGATTCTGCCCGAAGCATCGCGGTGGATGGCAGCGGCAACATCACCTTGGTCGGCACCTTCCAAGAGATGGCCGAACTGGGCGGCGGGGGCGTCACCTCCAAGGGGCTAGCGGATATCTTCATCACCAGCTTCTCAGCCAACGGCGTGCACCGCTGGCAGAAAGCGCTGGGCGGTACTTTGGACGACATGGGCGCCAGCATCGCGACAGACGGCAATGGCAATCTCACCCTGGTAGGCGGCTTCGAAGGCACGTTGGACCTCGGGGGTGGCAACGAAACCTCCAAGGGGCTAGCGGATATCTTCATCAGCAACTTCTCCCCTAACGGCG
>JAFCZD010000267.1 GCA_019314525.1 Deltaproteobacteria bacterium | reverse complement strand
GAGCAGCTCAAGGCTCACCTCACGCGCGAGGCGCCGTGTTTCCCCTCCTGCGCCTCGAGCGCACGGCTCTCTTTGCAGGTGGACAAGACCCAGCTCACCGGGCGCATGGAGGTGGACGCCGCGGCGCGCACGGCGGTGCCTTTGCCAGGGCGACTGCGCCAATGGCGGCCTGACTCTGTGTCGGTGGACGGCCGTCCAGCCGGCGCCCTTTTCTGGCAGGGGGGGCACCTCTGGGTGGCCCTCGAGCCAGGCCGGCACCAGATAGAGTTTCGCGGTGTGCTCCCCGCTCAGACCTCGGTCCAGCTCTCGCTACCTCTCAAGCCCCATCGAGTGGAAGCGCAGGCCGACGGGTGGCGTGTGGATGGCATCCACGAGAGCGGGCTGGCTGATGACACGCTGACGCTGACGCGCAGCGAGCGCGATACCAAGAAGAGGTCGCTGCAGCCAGGCGAGCTTCCCGCCTTTGTACGCATCACCCGCCGAGTGGTGCTTGGGCTGGACTGGCGCCTAGAGACCCAGGTCGATCGTCTGGTGCCCTTGGGCAGCCCCATCGTGCTCGCGGTGCCCTTGTTGCCAGGAGAGATGGTCACCAACGAGCGTTTTCGTGTGCGCGAGGGCAAGCTGCAACTGCAGATGGCGCCCGATCAGACGACTGTCAGTTGGCGCTCGTCTCTTCGTCGTGTGCCAAAGCTCGTCCTGAGCGCAGCAGAAAACGAGCCCTGGAGCGAATCCTGGGAGCTGGCGGCGAGCCCCGTCTGGCATGTGGAGGCCACGGGTTTGCCCCGCGTTCACGCAGAGTCTGCCAGCAACGTGTTGCCAAGCTGGCGTCCTTGGCCCGGTGAGAAGCTGACACTGACGATCTCGCGCCCCAAAGGGGTGGGCGGTCAGAGCATGACCATCGACAGCGCTGTGCTGGTGCTGCGTCCCGGTCGCCGCGCGACAGACGGTGAGCTCAAGGTGAGCCTGCGCAGCAGCCGTGGTGGCCAGCATACCCTTCACGTGCCCCAAGGAGCGCAGGTACAGCGCGTGGAGATCGCTGGTACGAGTTATCCCGTGCGACAGGATGGGCGTCGCGTCACGCTCCCGATCTCGCCGGGCAAGGTGAACATCTTAATCAAATGGCGGCAGCCCCAGACCATGGGCCTGCGCTATGTCGTCCCATCCATCTCTCTGGGGGCTCGCTCGGTTAACGCCCAGGTGCATATTAAAGCACCTCGCAGCCGCTGGATTCTGTTGACAGGGGGGACACGGGTGAAGCCTGTGGTGCTCTTTTGGACGCTGCTCTTGGTGCTGCTTGTGGTCGCCCTTGGCCTGGCGCGCCTGCCCTGGACCCCGCTGCGTACCCACCAATGGTTGTTCCTGGCCATTGGGCTCTCG
Organism: Deltaproteobacteria bacterium; assembly: GCA_019314525.1. GTDB lineage: Bacteria > Myxococcota_A > Polyangia > JAFCZD01. Next base: position 6,249 of record JAFCZD010000267.1, on the reverse strand, counting down.
CAAGTTCCCATCATGGCCGCTGCTGTGGTGGCCGGTTGGCTCTTGGTGATGGGCTGGCGGGAAAAGAGCCCGCATTGGGCGGGGCCTGTGCGGTTCGATTTGCGGCAGGTGGGCATTGGTATCTGGCTTCTTCCTGCCCTGGTGATCCTCTTTGCGGCGATCCATCGCGGCCTCCTTGGTCACCCCGACATGCAGATCGAGGGAAATGGATCCAGCGTGCACATCCTGCGCTTCTTCGTGGATCGGGTGGGGGAGGGCTTCCCTCAGCCCTGGATGATCTCCGTGCCCCTGTGGGTCTACCGAGTTTTGATGTTACTTTGGGCGCTGTGGTTGGCCTGGTCGCTGGTGGGCTGGTCACGTTGGGCCTGGGGGGCCTTCAAGGAAGGAGGGCTGTGGCAGCGCTCCCCTCCGCGGGCGCTTATCCCTGCTCCTGTGCAGCCCACGCCTCAGGTGACTGTTTCCCAGGAGACCCAGGCGACCCAGGCCGGAGAGATTCCCGACTGAAACGTTGGCTGGCAAGTTGGCTAGCCGGTTAGTGTCTTTTCACCCTTGCATCCCAATAAAGACGGCGCCCAGGGGCGCGTTCTCACTGGCATAATTGCTGCAGTGTTGTCATGAGACCAAGTCTTTGGAGGTTTGCATGGCGTCACGTTTCTTATGCGCGATCTCGATGTTGGCTGTGCTTCTGGCCAGCTCCTCTGTGCAGGCGACACCTGTTGACCCCCTCGCGTTGTGGTCAGACGCCCCCCCCAAAGAGCAGTCGTTCACCTATGGTGCTGACAAAGTTACAGGCTCCGAGGTTGTGGGTGAGCGGATCAGAGCGTTCCTCGAGGCCTTTCGACAGCTGGACCCGCGCGCGGCTGAGAGCATCGCTCGCCTAGGCGCCCAAGCGTCTCAGCTAGTGCAGCAGAACACAGGGAGCGCACCACACTCCTCGCTGAAACTACGGGGGTTGATGAGTGAGGCGTGGTCTCAAGTGAAGACGCCAAACGTTGAGGAGAATCTAAGACAGTCTGCAGCCAAGACCAAGATTGGGGCAAATGACAAGATGGTTCGCAACAGCCTCAAGCATCGCGCGGAGTCGATCTTCATGCAGTCAGATGGTTGGGCGCAGGCTCAACCGCTGCTGAAGAAGCTCTTTGCGCGCGCGTCAGAACTCACTGCGACGGCGCTTGTTTTGCCCTCCGTTGAGCAAGCCAAGGACGCCAGCAAGAAGAAGGACACCAAGGGGCGCCCCATTCTCGCCAGTCGCGTCAAAGATGCCACGGCGCTGATCAGAGCCCGTAACGCGTGGTCGGATGTTGTGCAGGCCACAGGGCAAGGGCAGAACAGTCTTTATGTCGACGCCGGGCTGAACGGCGCGGCCTTTGGCATGTTTGCGCTCCTCTCGGAACATGTGAGCCGCCGAACTGTGCGGCCAAAGTTCAAGCTCCCAACACATAAAAACGCTCCAAGCGTGACGCAGAAGATCAAGCAGTGGTTCAAGGGCAAGCCCAAAGAGAAGGTTGGCGCCAAGACCGCTCAGCGCCGTGCTGACGCTGCTTCGGCGTTCAGGAGCCCAGCCTATATGCGCGACGCCTACGGCAAGCGTCGCCCAGATGAAGCCCAGGCTCGTCGTCGTGGGTTGCGCACGAGGTTGAAAGTTCCTGCCCATGTGCAGGCGGTCCTCCGCGCTGGACGTAAATGATTTGCTCGCCGCCGGTGGCGCCGTGCTGCTGGTGACGCTGGTGACGCAGCACTTGAAGTGCATGCCTCTCGTCACTTAGAATAGCTCTCTGACCATGGGAGGGGAGCTTTTGTTCAAATCTAAAGACAACGCTGAGTTGGCGGCCGGAGATCTGCCCCAAGACTCTGCTGAGCTGCGGAGGTTGCTCGACCTTCTGCCATGCTTCGTTGGAATCCACGATAGCAGCAATCGTGTGAAGTGGATCAACCACCACGGGCTGGCGCTCAGCGACAAAGATCCCAGCACGATTCTTGGCAAGGTTTGCACCGATGTGATGAGCTGCGGCAAGGAAGGGTGTGAGGGTTGCCCTGTGCTGCAGAGCTTCGAGACCGGCAAACCCCACTCAGGGAGGAGGCAGCACACCAACGGCCTCTTCTTTGAGACCGCGGCGATTCCGCTGCTCGATGAGCAAGAGAATGTGACGGCGATCCTGCACTACAAACACGATGTCACCAAGGAGCGCAACCTTCACGAGCAGCTCCAGCAGGCCCAGAAGCTCGAATCCGTGGGCAGGCTCGCCAGCGGGATCGCCCACGACTTCAACAACCTGCTCACGGGGATCTTTGGCAACGTTTCGTTGGCGCGCATCAACAGCAGGAGGCCCGACCAGCTCGAGGAAGCGCTGGCAGAGATCGAGCGCGCCGCCCAGGGGGCCGCGGATCTTGCCGCGCGGCTGCTGGCGTTCAGTCGCAAGGAAGGCTATTCGCCACGTGTGCTCGACTTGAATCGCCTGCTCACTGGGGCTCATCGCATTATCGGGCGCGTCATCGGTGAAGACGTTGAGGTGGTCCTGACTCGTGACAGCGCCATTAGCTCTGTTCACGCCGACCCGGTCCAGATGGAGCAGATCCTCTTGAATTTGGCTGTCAACGCGCGTGACGCCATGCCCGACGGCGGCACGCTCACCATCAGCACGACGCAAGAGCGCATCACCGCCAGCCAGAGCGCGCCTGTTCGGGCGGGAGAATATGTGGTCCTCGCGGTCACTGACACGGGCCGTGGCATGGACGAAACGACGCGTCAGCGCATCTTCGAGCCCTTCTTCACCACGAAGGAGCAAGGGCGCGGCACGGGCCTCGGGCTCTCTACGGTTTACGCTATCGTGCAGGAGCACCAAGGTTTCATTCAGGTTGAGAGCAGCCCTGAGCAAGGAACACACTTCACCATCCATTTTCCCGCGGTGGTGGGGGAGGAGGTGCAGGAAGAGCCCCAAAAGAGGCTTCCCTTGCCCCGAGGCAGTGAGAGCATCTGGGTGGTGGAAGACGAGCCCATGGTGCGCCAACTCGCGGTGGAGACCTTGCGCAAGCTCGGCTACCAGGTGCAGGAGGCGGAGAACGGTGAGGAGGCCCTTGCTCTGCTCCGGCGCTCTTCAGACCCTCCCACGCTGCTGCTCACCGATGTGGTGATGCCCAAGGTGAATGGCCGCGACCTAGCCGACCAGCTTGTTCGTCACCACCCGAGCGTCAAGGTGCTCTTCACCTCTGGTTATGCAGCCAACCTCGTGGGAGCGAAGGAGATCGATGGCGAGCATAGGGGCTTTTTGCCCAAGCCCTATACCCAGACCCAGCTGGCTCAACGCATCCGTGAGTTGCTCGACAGATAACACTCAGGGATACTTGACTGCGGATTTCAGGAGGGGTGCGTGAGCAAGACCGAGGTAGATAGAGTTGAGGAGCAGGCGCCGCAGAGCGAAACGCTACTCGTGCACCTCAAAGGGCTGCTCGTCGCTCTGCGCAAGGTCACCCAGCTCATCCTGCAGGAAAAGGACCGTGACCGCTTACTGAAGAGGGTGTGTGAGATCTTGGTGGAGGGCACCGCGTTTCAAGACGTTTGGTTGGTGCTCGTGGAAAACGGCGTACCGGTAGAGCCCTTCTTTTACGCTGGGACCAACGGCCACTTCGAGCTCATGGCCGAGCAACTGCGAAGGGGGGGGCTTCCGGATTGTGCGAAGCGGGCCCTCAGCGCTCCTGAGGTCGTGGTGGTGGACGATCCACCCGCCCAATGTGGGGACTGTCCACTCTCGCAGACCTACGCCGGGTGCATGGTCTTCCCCATGCGCCTCGAGCACGCCGGTCGCGTCTTCGGCTGGCTCAACGTCTCGGTGGATTCCAGCTTGGGCTGGAACGAAGAGGGGCGAGACTGTTTCGCTGAGGTCGGCAACCACGTGGCGTTTTCCCTCTGGTCCATAGAGCGGGAAGCGCAGCGCCAGAGCCTCGAGATGAGATATGGCGCTGTTTTGGCCACCACCGGGGACGCGGTGATCTCCGCCGATATGAAGGGTAGAATTACGACCTTCAACGACGGCGCGGCGCAGCTTTTGGGTTGCCCCGCCAGTGAGGCGCTGGGTCAACAGGTGGCGCTCTTCTGCCCCGATGACCTCTTAGACGAGCAACGCAAGCTGCTGCGTCGAATGCTGGAGACAGGGTTGGTGCCCGCCCATGAGACAGAGCGCTTAACGAGGGACGGCCGCCGTGTGCCCGTGGAAATAACCATGACGCTGCGCACGGACGAGCAAGGGCGTGTGGTGGGCACCACTGGCATTCTGCGCAACATCAGCGAGCGCAAGGCGGCGCAAAGGGCGGTGAAGGAGAGCACCGACCACGTGCAGGAGATCTTGGATAATACGCGTATCCAGATGTGGGCGTTCAATGGCGAGATCTATTCCTACGTGAACGCTGAGTGGTACGCCTACACCCATCAAGACCGCTCACAGGACCTGACGCCAGAGGTCTGGACTTCTATGGTGCACCCTGACGATCTCGCGGAGGCTGGCGCCACCTGGATGCACCACTGGGAGGCGAAGACCGAACACGATAACTACTTTCGCCTGCGGCGTTTTGATGGCGTTTATCGCGACTTTTTTTGCCACGCCGTGCCCATGTTCGACGATGAGGGCAGGTTCAGGCACTTTCAAGGCTACAACATTGACATCACCGACAGGAAGCGGGCAGAGCAGGCGCTGAGGGAGAGCGAGGAGCGCCTGCATGTCGTCTTCGACTCATCGGCGGATTATCTGATGTTGCTCGATCTGGAGCATAAGGTGCAGATGATCAATCGCGTCGAGCAGGGGCTGACACGAGAAGCTGTCATCGGTACGCCTCTCTACACGCTCGCGGGTCCCCATGAAGCACAGGTCAAAGGCTGCCTCGATCGGGTGGTCGGGGAGGTCGGCTTAGAACAGTGGGACACCGTCTATTCGCGACCAGACGGGGGCGAGGTCACCTTTAGCTCCATGGGCGCGCCCATCATCGTCTCTGGCGAGGTCACGGGGAGCGTCGTCAGCTCCCGTGACATCAGCGATCGTGTCAAACTCGAAGCAGAAAAGCGAAAGATCGAGGCCACGTCTCAGCAGTCGCGGAAGATGGAGGCCATCGGCCGCCTCGCAGGCGGGGTGGCGCACGACTTCAACAACCTGCTCACCATCATCAACAGCTACGCTGAGCTCGCCACTACAAATCTGCGCGATGGAGATCCGCTGAAGAGTGATCTCGAGCAGATTTTGACCGCCGGGCAGCGCGCCGCGGGGCTGACCCGCCAGCTGCTCGCTTTTGGTCGCAAACAGGTGATGGAGCCTCGCGTGCTCGACCTCAACGAGGTCGTTGGTGATATGGACAGGATGCTGAGCCGGCTTATTGGTGAGGACATCGAGTTTTCCACCATGCTGGCTGAGGGCCTCGGTCACGTCACAGCTGACCCCAGCCAGGTGGAGCAGGTGCTGATGAACTTGGTGGTGAACGCCCGTGACGCCATGCCCAGGGGCGGCAAACTCACCATTGAGACAGCCAACGTCGAGTTGGGCGAGGAGTATGCGAAAAAGCATCCTGACACGGCGGTGGGCTCCTATGTGATGCTGGCGGTGACCGACACCGGAGCAGGCATGAGCGAGGAGGTCAGGAGGCAGATCTTCGACCCCTTCTACACGACCAAGGAGATGGGGCAGGGCACGGGGCTGGGCCTCGCCACGGTCTACGGCATCGTCAAGCAGAGCCGCGGCAATATTTGGGTCTACAGCGAGCTCGGCGAAGGCACGGTGTTCAAGGTTTACCTTCCACGCATCGAGGCTGAAAAGACGAAAGCACTGAACAAAGTAGACACGGGGGATTTGCGCGGCCACGAGACGATCCTGGTGGTGGAAGACGAGGACGCCGTACGTGAGCTGGCGGAGCGCATCCTCTCCTCCGCTGGGTATGAGGTGCTGACCGCGGCCAACGGGGGCGAAGCGTTACTCCAATGCGAACAACATGGGAGCGAGATGGACCTCGTGCTTACCGATGTGGTGATGCCGAAGATGAGCGGCAAAGAGCTCGCCAACCGACTCTCGGAGGTGTGCCCCGCGCTGAAGGTGCTCTACATGTCTGGCTACACCGAAAATACCATCATTCAGCATGGTGTCCTCGACGAGGGGACCCACTTCATCGCCAAGCCCTTCAACTCACCAGAGCTGCTGGAAAAAATTCGAGTGGTGCTGGAGAGTGAGAACTCTACCAAGGCCCCCAGAGGGTAACGAACTCCGTGGACGCTGT
>JAFCZD010000897.1 GCA_019314525.1 Deltaproteobacteria bacterium | reverse complement strand
CGGGACGGACGCACTGAACAAGGGGGGCGAGGCGCGTCGAAATGGTGTGGGCCGGCGCAGTAGACAGAGTGGTGCTCTGCGCGCCGCGGAGGGTGTTGCGCCGGGTCATGGAGCACCCACCAGAAGTAGAGGTGGGCCCCGAGCCCCATGTGCTGGCTGACCTGCTCGCCATGGCAGTGGAGACAATGCCCGAGTGATGATGTTGCTGCTGCCACACACTGGGCACCGCCGAACCGGTGCTTCGTCTGCCTTGCTGGAGACGTCGGAGGTCGGCGAATCTCCACTGGGCGCGGTGGCGTTGAGCAGCTGCCTCGCGGCCTCCCCCTTGGTGTTGACGTTCGCGGAGGCGAAGAGGCCGTAATGGCGGATCTTCATGAAGCCTTTCGGTAGGACGTGGAGGAGGAAACGTCTGGTGAACTCCTCAGCCGAAAGGGTGACCGTTGCGTCGCCCCGGGTTCTCAGGGTGACCCGACCATTGGTGTAGTCGAGGAGACGGTGATTGGAGATGGCGACGCGATGGGTGTACCGACCAAGGTAGTTGATGACGTGGTGGGGGCCGCCCATCGGCGCCTTCGAGTAGACAATCCACTTCGTCGCCTCCAGCTTGTCAGTGAGGGCCTTAAAGTCGGAGGCGGCGGCGTAGACGGCCGCCGCGCCCTTGAATCTGAGCTGCTTGGCCGCCCGGAGTCCGCGCAGCCCTGCCACAAACTTGCCGCGAAACAAGGCACCGACGACATGCACAGGAAAAATGAAGTTGGACGGTGCGGGGACCCATTCGGTGCGGTCGAAAGACAAGCCGCCACCGGTGACGAGACAATGGACGTGGGGATGCAGCATGAGATTGCGCGCCCAGGTATGCAGAACCATGGTCACGCCGAGGTCGGCGCCGAGCCATTGTGGATCACGACCGAGTTGGAGCAGCGTTCGTGACGCGGCGCGAAACAACAGCTTGTAGATGGGACGCGGGTTGCTCAGTGCCAGAGGGCGGAGCTCGCTGGGCAACGTCAGGACGATGTGGAAGTGGTGGGTATCGAGCAGCCGCTTTTGCCTGGCTTCGATCCAGCGCTCCTGGGCCGCCCATTGGCATCGAGGACAGTGCCGATTGCGGCACGAGTTGTAGAGGTAGATCGTACAGCCGCAATCAAGGCACTGCTCGGCTCTGCCGCCGAGTTCGGCGGTTCGGCACCTGGAGATGGCGCGCAACGCAGCGGCCTGTTGTGACGTCACCGAGCGGGTCGCCAGGAATTTGGGCGCGACATCCCGAAGGATGTCAGCCACATGCAGCGTTGCACTCCCTCCCCGACTTGGCTGTGCCGCGCAAATCTGGGGAGCAACCGACACGGGTCGCTATCCGAGCCTTGCGCCCTCGTCAGTTCCCAGCACATCGAGCGGACTGCCCATCGCCGCGACTTGGCTCCTCGTCATGTGCGTGTAGCGCGCAGTGGTCTGGATAGCGCCATGCCCAAGCACGAGCTGTATCTGGCGAATGTCAGCGCCCATCTCGAGCATGTGACTTGCAAAGGAGTGACGCAAAATATGCATCGTCACGCGCTTCTTCAGCCCGGCGCCTGCAGCTACCTTTCGAATCGCCTCTTGGATCGTGTACGGCGACAGTGGGCCATTTCTGCCGGGGAAGAGATAAAGACCCGGCGGCCGCGTCGCGGCCCAGTATTGTCGGAGGTTGAACAAGAGCCGCTCCGCAAGCATGACATAGCGGTCGCGACCTCCCTTGGCCGCACGAACGTGGATCAGCATCCGCCGGGAGTCGATGTCGCCGATTTGTAAGCGACACGCCTCACCGACGCGCAAACCAGCGGCGTAGGCGGTCATCACGAGCATCTTGTACTTGAGCGATGTCATCGTATCGAGGAGTTGAAGCACCTCAGAACCCGACAGAATATCGGGAAGCCGCACTGGAACCTTGGGGTACGGTAGATCGGCGACAACCTCCGGTGACTTCAGCGTGACCTCATAGAGGAAGCGCACGGCAGCGGTGTACATCTTTCGCACCGAGGGAGACGCACCCTGATCGAGGAGGTGGACGAAGAACACCCGGACATCGTCTCCACACAACTTATGAGGCGGAATCATGAAGTGCGCGACATACTTTCGCGCGTAGCATACATACTTCGTCTGCGTGCTCTCGGCGTAGCCGCGAAGGCGCAAATCCTCTATCATTCGGTCCTTGGTTTGACCCATCTCTGTCTCCTGGGCTTGGGTTGGCAAAAAGACGCCCGCGGCAACGGGCGCCAGCTCAACTCAGGATGACAGATTTGGGACAGCAAGGGCGAAGCTATGCCGCAGCACCGTGCCCCACGCTCACTAGGGAATTTCGAGGCTCCTCGAAAACTGCCGCGTAGCGGCTTCGTTCAAC
>JAFCZD010000896.1 GCA_019314525.1 Deltaproteobacteria bacterium | reverse complement strand
AGTGTTTCCGCATGGCCAGAGAAGACTATTACTCACGCAAACGTGTCCGGTTCCGAACCGAGGGATCGGAACCGGGAGACCGTAGACCTTCCGTGCAGAGACTACGTGATGGATTGATATCTACTATTCAGGTCCGGGCCAGCGTCAGCGGTGGAGATGGGGTCCGGGCCAGCGTCAGCGGTGGAGATGGGGTCCGGGCCAGCGTCAGCGGTGGAGATGGGTCCGGAGTGGTGACCAATGGTGGAACAAGCGCAAGCGAAAGAAGAAGCGTCGGAGGTAGGTTGATATGAACCTCAAGAAGACAACCATCCTTGACGATGAGCAGGTCAAAACCGTCTCTGAGCTAATGCGGGCCGCCATGCCAGAGGCTCGGCGAAGAGGATCGACCCCGAGATTCTGCCCCGCTACGTGTCGCTGCTCGGGCTGGGACGGTGGGCCAAGAGGTGGGCGGCTGCGAACCGGGAGATGGCCGCGAAGCTGGGGTTGCTTGGCACGGCGCCAAAGCGACCCAAGAGGACTCCCGCAAAAAAGAAGGTCGCAGCCAAGAAGGAGGTCGCAGCCAAAAAGAAGATCGTGTCCAAGAAGAAAGCCGCCACCAAGAGCGACCTGGACATCGACTACGAGGAATATTTGGAGCTGTATGCCGAGGACAACGACGGCGGGAAGCGGCCCAAGCTGAGCAAGACGAAGTTCTCGGAGCTGAGCGACGAGATGATGGACCTGGTCAACTGGGAAAACATCGAGCGGCTGCCGTCAGCAGAGAAGGGGCGGCTGAGGGAGCTGGAGTACCTGTTGATTGCGTGATGCTTGGCAAGGGGGGGTAAGGCATTGAAAACATACGAATACCGTGCTCCTCTCAGCACATCTACGAATCTAGCCGGAGCGCGGCGTTGACAAATGTAAACGGAGAGTCATCCTATGAGTAGGCCTCGACATCCGAACAAGCACATTGAGGCTGAGGTTGTCTACGCTGAACGGAAGGGATGGCGGTGTACAATGAGCAAGGGGCATGTTTGGGGAAAGTTGATGTGCCCATTGCAGACCCAGGAGGGGTGTCGAGTCTATGTGTACTCCACTCCCCGGAACCCGGAGACCCACGCGAAACAGATCCGGCGCAAGGTGGACAGTTGCGGCCACTGACCAGGAGAGCTGAGATGGATACCTACAACTTTTCACTGGTCATCACACCACCCATCGTGGACGAGGAAACCGCCGCCGATAGCCTGTATGGCGGTGGCTGCGACGATGCGCTGTTCAGCGTGTCGGGCGGCGTGTATGAGGTCGAGTTCGACCGCGAGGCCCCTTCGTTTCAGGAGGCTGTGCTCTCCGCCATCAATGACGTGAACAAGGCTGGGATTGGCGCACGGGTGACTCGGGTCATCCCAGACGATCTGGTGAACGCCAACGCCATCGCCGAGCGTTCGGGCAAGACTCGGCAGGCGGTGAGGTTCTGGCACCTGGGCGAGAGGGGAGAGGGATTTCCCGCACCCAAGGCCATCGTGGGTAAGTCACCGGTCTGGAGCTGGGTCTCTGTCGCGAGATGGCTCCACGGTCGGGGAGAGATTGAAGCAGATGCGGTCAAGACCGCGCAGGTGATCGCCAAGTTCAATCGCGAGATCGAGGCGACCACAGAGCAGAGCCCATCGCAACCCGACGTCATGACGGTTGGCGTTTGATCTCATGAAATACATCTTCAGGCCGCTCGAATTCCCACGACGCTGTCTGGGAAATTCGCGTGCGATGGCTTGTGACCTCCAAGCTAGTAAGCAAAAAAAGAACGGCCCAGTATCACCAGGCCGTCCAGAGAAACCATTCCGATCAAAAACCGAAATGATGTTGCGCAAGTCCTCCATGCCTCGGAATGAATCGGCTTGTAAGTTGTTGCAATTACGGGTTGGTTGTAAATTCCCAAGCTAAATGTCGCCAGTTCGACCCTGGTATCCCGCTCTGAGAAAGCTTCATGAATGCACCCTGTTGGCTTGACCGTCTTCAGGGCGTTTTCTTTTGGGGCGGCGTTCACTTCATGGTGGGCAACCACCTTTACGCCGCCGTGGCCACATTCTCGGGGATAATCTTTGGGTGGCCCGCTGCGATGCGCAAAAGCGCCGTCGCCGGCCCCTGGGCCGTTCTGCGACTTTGCTCCCCGTTGCGCAGTCTCAGCGCAGGGTGTAGACGCTGATGCCAAGCGCCTTGGCGAAGTCTTCCTGCGTCAGCCTAACAAAGGTTGCTCTGCGGGCAAGATGCGCTCCGCCAACCGCAAGGGCTATCTGGCCGATGTTCGTTCTGCTTTCTTTGGTGTCCGGTGTGCAAGAACCTTATCCCCCTGAGGCGGCCGTCATCGCTTCTTTTTGGGTGGGCGATTGAGCATCCAGTTCGTG
>JAFCZD010000895.1 GCA_019314525.1 Deltaproteobacteria bacterium | reverse complement strand
TCTGGCGCCCGGTATCCGGTCCGGCTGACGGCCTCGCGAGGATCTGCTCAGCGCTCTGGCAGCGAAGAGAGCTGCTGTACCAAGAAGCAGAAGCACTAGCGCCTCGCCGCGGTGTGCGCAGATCGAGGGTTTTGGTGTGACAATTGGTTAGAGCGGCGAACAGCTTAAGCTGTTCGGTTCTCTAGGCGCCGTGGACGTATTCGCCGTCGGCGAATAACTCGTGCGTGAGCCACTGCATGAACAGCTCGTGCTCGGCGGCGGATAAGGATAGCCACAGAGCATAGGTGTTTTGAATCAGGTTTTGGAGTGGCGGGCTGCGGGTTTCACTGATTTTGGTGATCACGATGAGTGGCGCGAAATTTTGGTCGCCCGTGCGATGGCGCGGACGCCTACGCCCCGTGCTCTTAACGCCAAGATCGCTTCACGTAAATTCGGGTCGATCATCGTCATCACACCTTGAGATAGGTAAAGAGCGCATCAAAGGCGTCTTGCACCGCCGTCCACGCCTCATCAATGGAAGTGCCAACAGGGACCCCGTCGCCACGCTCGCGAAGACGGCGCGCAAGACGGCGCATGACCCCCTCGGCAGCATGCAGATCCGAAAGCAGCGCTTCGTCGGGGTGGGCAGCGCGTGCTTCCGTCTTGGCCTCAGCGCGGGCCGCCAGGTAGAGCAACGGCTGCTTCACAAGGCGCTCTTTCCCTTCAGCGTTGCTTTGACGCCACCCGATATAGAGCGTGTGAATCTGACGCACACCGAGCTTCTGCGAGGCGATGTTTTGCGCCAGCATCTCAGCATGTGCGGCGTTGGCGCGCGCCAACGGCACCAGATATTTGCTTGCTGCGTAGGGGCACAGCCGCCCCTTGCGGAGCAGGCCTTGCAGACTCGAAGGAAGGCTCTCCACCAGAGCGATCCGGCGCGACACCCAGCTGGCAGACCGCGACAGTCTCGCGGCGATCTCAACGCCGCCAAGCCCATGGCTGTCGCGCAGCTCTCGCAGCAGCCAGCCATCTTCGAGGGCGCAGCGCTGGCTGCGCTGCCGCTGGTGGTGCCAAGTCGATCCCCGCACGCTCTGGTCGAGCTTTCGCCGAAGTGGAAGAAGGGCTGTCCCGTCCGGTGAGGAAACACCATTTCGCAACTGTAGATCAACGCAGAGTGCGATCGGGGCGCTGCGCTATTCACACCAATGAAGATCGAGGCGGACGCTCTTTCCTCCTCCGCTCGTGGTCGAATCTGGTACGCCCAGCGAGTAGGGGTCGCCTACACTCTCAGCTGCGCTGACCCAGATTTGCAGGGTGAAGTTTTCCGGAATTTGACCGCCGTTGTTCTCGACGGCGATGCGCTGAATCAGTGGCGCGATGTCTGGGCTAAAGTAGGCAGCGCCGGGCGCGTCCGACACGTAGAGTGAGCCGCTCTCGGGCCAGCGTCTGCAATAGAGAGACCCTGGGGGGGAGGAGTTACTGCCGAGCGACACCGGCTGAAATGTGCTTTCGACGCAGACCATCAGCGCGTCGTAAGAGCCCGGTCTGGTCATGGCTAGGATCACGAAACGGGCCCTGACGAGCGTCGCACCCTGAGGTACGGTGCCGCCGAAGCGCGTTACCAAGTAGGCGCGGCCGTACTCATTGCGCCCCATCCAGAGTATGGCCCCATCACCACCCGAGTCGAACTCCCAGGTCGTCGAAGAGGTGGCAGTCAGCTCGCTGGAGGCGCTGAACCTGCCAGTGGTGGACTGGATAACGGAAGTAATGGCCAGGTCCGTCCATTGTAGGAAGTCGACAGTGCTCCCACCTTCCCTGACGCCGACATCTCCATCGGCGGTGGTGTCCAGTGGGGCGTCGTTTACGGGCCCGTGGCCATCGGCTGCTGTGTCGTTATCGACCTCGCCATCAGCTGCTGTGTCGTTATCGACGTCGCCATCGCCGACGTCGCCCCCATCCGATGTCATGCCATCCATCCGTGAATCGGTTGCGGCAGAAGGATCGAAGCCAGTACGCATGCAGCCTATCGAAACGAGCATCGCGAAGAACGCAAAGCACCATAGCATCCGCCCATTGATCGCCATTCGAGTAGCGTACATGACCTAGAGGTCACCCTGGAACTCTATCGAATTGCTTGAGATAGCGCCGCGCCACACGTTGCTCACCAGCGCCCTTGACCAACTCGCCATCTGGTTCGTCGCAGCTACTACTCACAGTGGCGATCACGCTGCCGTGTTTGGCTTGGTTCGTGGCGCTACTCTACTTCGGCTTCCGCACCGCATCCGAGGAGGATAGGTGTTTCGAAGCGTGTTTTGGAGTGGCCGCCTGAGTAGCCAGCTTGGAGAAGGCGTGGGAAGGGGAACCTGGAGGGCTAGGCTGGGGCCAAGATCCTCTGTGGCA
>JAFCZD010000894.1 GCA_019314525.1 Deltaproteobacteria bacterium | reverse complement strand
GCTGCGTCTGGACAATCCAAATAGCTGAAGGGCTGAGTGCAGGCCGAGTCGAGGTAGGACACCGATGCAACCCTGCTGGGGAGGCAACGCATCGTTCCATCGGCTGCGCGGATGAAGTGGCAAGGCGTTCCAAGGTGCGTATCGTAGAGATGGTCGCTGCGGCTCGTGCCGTCGGCCACATAGTAGACATGGCGCAAGCGGCCCATGCCAACGCTCAGAGGTTTGGCCTCTGCCAGGTCGGTGAGCGCAAGCGGAGGGCCAATTTCATAAAACTGACCACTCGACGGGGTGGGGCCCTCGCAGATACTGTTACTAAGCACATAGGTTTGGCCAAGCTCTGCGCCGGCCTCGAAGATCTCCGAAGCGGAGACGCCACACGCGGTCTTGGTTGAGCGCGTGAAGTATTGAGGAGCCTCACAGTCGGCGCTCTTACGACTGCCTGCAAGCACCGTGCATTGATCATCTACGTAATAACTGTGAATCCATCCGGTTCTTCCCATGGGGATACAATGCGCCCCCCCTCCCACAGTGTTTCGAATCCTGCAAATCATCGTCCTCTGAGTGTCAAAAGATGCGCCATAGAGGGTCGCCCCGTCGGCCGCTCGCCACACGAGGGTGTCGAGGCGTTTTCCATGGCTGATCGTCTCCTGTGTGAATTCCGGCAGGGCTTTGGTGTCGATGGTGGTCATCTCGTGGAGGGGGTCTGGCGGCACCGAGGTATCCTCCACACAGCTTCCATCTGCCAACCTTGAATAGACCGTTGAAGGGGTCACAGGCGACGCCGCGATGAGGCGTAACTCACTGTAGGGAGTCCCGAAGAGCGCCTCGAGCCCTGTGGTGCATACCGATGCACTCCACTGCGTCCAGGTGACGCTGGCGCCTGGGCATTTGGGAAAGTCACCCCAGGACGTGGTTCGGGTGAAAAGCGCCTTGGTGCAGGTCGCATCAGCGTAGAACACCAGAGGAAGGGGTTGGGAGCTTGCCATGGTCAAGGTGCCATAGGGCAGGCAGCGAATGGTGCCATCGGCGATCCGCCCTAAGGTGCATCGTAGGTTGAACTCTGTGTCGAACCAGTAGTGGTATTGACGCACGCCCTCTGCTTCGGTGAATAGACGCTTGAAGCGCGCGCTGCTGCGGTTTTCATCATCGGGTGGTGCAGGTGTGAGGTCGCTTTGAGTGGCCTCTGGGGGAGGCGCGTCCCCCAGACCGCTGGCCTCTGAAAGCGGCGCATCCCTTTCACTGGTGGCATCGATGCGTTCCCCTGCGTCCAGAGAGGGGGCCTTGTTAACCACTGTCCGCACGCAACCTGCGAGCAGGAGGCAGAGCAGGGCAGCGAGAGGCTGCGCGCCTGTGAAGAACCATCTTTCCATATGAGCCAATGCTATCATTTTCTCTGCGCCAAGAGGTGGAGATCTGCTTCCTGGGCGGAGCACGATCGCCTAAGATCGACCCATCCATCGCAGGGGGCACGGCTTGAAGGTCTACAGCGCCACACGCAAGCAACCGCTCTCACGCGGCAAGATCGCGTGTGTGGGTTCGGTGGTGACCGTGAACATGGCGCGGGGCTGTGCCGGCGAGTGTGTATTCTGCTATGCGCGCTGCCTTCGGGGCGGGCCTCGCCCCCATGCGATGTGGGTCTACAACGATCTACCCAACCAGCTTCGTCGTGACCTGGACAACCGCGCGCGCCGTGGCACGCTGCCGGGTTATGTGGTCTTTTCCACGGCGAGTGATCCCTTTATCGGCGATCCCCAGCTGCGCGAGACCGCCCGTGCGTGTCTCGAGGTGCTGATCAAGCGCGATGTGGGCGTCACCCTCAGCACGCGTGGGGAGGTGCCGCCAGAGGTTATTCAACTCTTTGCGCATCGCCCCGAGCGGGTGAAGGTGAACATGCCCTTGGCGTCGATGTCGGAGGATTACACCTCGACTTGGGAGCCTGGCGCAGCCTCACCAGAGCGGCGCCTCTTTTCGGCCCAGAAGCTGCGGGAGGTGGGCGTGAGCGTGGAGCTACGCCTCGAGCCGGTGATCCCCTTCGTCAACGATGACAATGGCACCTTTGCCGAGGTGTTTTCTGCTATCGCCTCCACACAACAGCGCAGGGTCATGCTGCGTTTCTTGCAGCTTTGGCCCGGGGTGGCGGAGCAACTGCGCCGGGAGGCCCCACCTGGCATCGTGCGCCTGGTGCTCGGCTGCTTTCCTTCGCAGCAGCAGACAGGACGTGCAGCCGACTACGATCACATCGTGCATCGGCAGGCCATCGCCACGCTGCGGCGCGCTCAACGGGTGGCCCAGGACCACGGGATTGCTCTGGAGGCCTGTCGTTGCCACAACCCTGGCTTGCCGGCTGGGCAATGTGTGGTGGCCCCCCCGCAAGCAGAG
>JAFCZD010000893.1 GCA_019314525.1 Deltaproteobacteria bacterium | reverse complement strand
GTCGATGCACGAGGAGCCGCTGCGCTGCGCGCGGGGGAGCCCCAGCGCTCCGGTCGCACTCGGCGAAGGAAGCCGTGGCAGCGTGGGATGTGGGAGGTGCCGCCCTTCAGCGTGCTGGCCGAAACGGGCGTGCTTCGCACCCTCCGCGCTGGGGCTCCCCCGCGCTTCGCTACGCTCACGCCGTGCTGGCACAGGCGGTCGGCGGGTTTGGTCCAGAGTTGATCGCGGATGCTGGCTTGAAGGTGCGGACCGCTGCTGTCGGGTTTTCTGGCTCGGCCGCGGGCCCGAAAAGAGAGATACCTCCAGGTTCCAAACCCAAAACACTCCGGATTGCCGTCCGGTGGAGGTATCTCGAGATGAATCTTACACCGAGCAGCACAGGCAGTTGGATCTCATTGTTGCACGAAAGCTGGATGGCGACGGGTGGAGATTGCTTGGAGACGATTCGTGAGCTGGAGGTCCGCTTGGGTGCTTCCGAGCCAAGCCAGCAGGTTGGGTTGGCGCTGGCCCTTGGTGCGGCCCAGTTGGCGCAATTTGCGCTGTCGGGCTTGGCGGAACAGGTGGATGCCCTCGACGCCGAGGTGGAAGCGGTGGAAGTGTCTCGACGGGCGGTGCGCCCCATCCTCGAGATTGGCCTGCAGCGGCGTATCGACTCCGAAGATGAGGCCTGTCGAGGCGCCTGTCTTTGTGTGAAGTGCGGCGAACGAGCTGTGTCTCAGGGCCGTCGAAAGCGTAGCTGGATGAGCATGGTCGGGGAGTTGAATCTTCGTCGTCGCTACGTTTTGTGTGGGCGCTGCAAGCAGGGCTGGGCTCCCTCCCAACGGGCGTTGGCCCTTCCTGATAGCGACTTTACCGCTCGACTCGAAGAGGTCGGCACGATGTTGGCGACAACCGTTCCCCATGGAATGGCTCGTGCTCTGGCCAGCAAGGTGTGTGGTGTCGAGGTCAGCACGAAGGCGTTGGAGGACATGACCCAACGCCGGGCTTCCATTTGTCAGGCCGAAGATGAGTCTGAGGCCCTGGCGTGCGTTCCCTTCGATAAAAAGGGACTCCCCCGGTCTGGCGTTGCATGCCCGGCAGACACCGTATCGAAGGGGCCCACGGTGGCCTATCTGGAGGTCGACGGCGTCATCCCCATCACTCGCGAGGCGTTATCCAATAGCGAGCTCACTGCCGACGATCACGAGCGCCTGCGCAAAGCCAAGCAGGAAAAAGCTCGCGGCGGAAAAGGGCGGCGCTATCGAATTGTCGGTCGTGAAGTGAAGAATGCCGTCCTCTACGACGGCAAAGATTGCGTGCAGGAGAGCCCTGGTCGGGGTTGTCTCTTGGACAAACGCTATGTTTCGCGCCTTGGTGATTGGCAGTCGTTCGCTCTACGGACCTGGGCAGAGATGCGACGTCAGAGGTTTGATGAGGCCGAGCTCTTGGTACTCCTGAGCGATGGAGCCGATTGGATCCGCTCTTTCGCTCAGTGGCTTCCGGTCCCAGTGATGCTAATCCTCGACCTGTACCACGCCAAACATCGCATTTGGGAAGTCGCCAACGTCCTGTATGGCGAGCGCACTCCCAAGGCACGTCAGTGGGCTCAAGCCCAGTGCGAACGGGTCGAGGCCGGCAATGCTCGCGACGTCGTGCGGGTCTTGCGGCTGCTTCGCCCGAAGTCTTCCCGGGCACGGTCGAGGGTCGATGCGCTCGCAACCTATTTCAAAAATAACCTCGACCGGATGGACTACCCCGAGTATCGGCGCCGCGGACTGCGGATAGGCAGCGGCGCTGTGGAGAGCGCCAACTTTCATGTCACCGGCGCCAGGCTCAAGCTCCAGGGCATGCGTTGGTCCGCCCAGGGCGCAGCCGACATGGCCCTGCTTCGTGCCGACCTATTCAACGGCCGGTGGGAGACGAGAACGCGTCGTTTGCTGGCTGCCTAGATCTGATCCTCGCCTTCAAACCACCGTCCATAGCCAAATGTGGACCAAGCCCGCCGTCCGCCTCCGCCAGCACACGGCGGGAGCGTAGCGAAGCGCGGGGGAGCCCCAGCGCGGAGGGTGCGAAGCACGCCCGTTTCGGCCAGCACGCTGAGGGGCGGCACCTCTCACCCCCCACGCTGGCACGGCCTCCTTCGCCGAGTGCGACCGGAGCGCTGGGGCTCCCCTGCGCGCAGCGCAGCGGCTCCCGATGACAACACTCCGGACCGGCTTCGATCGTTCTCGAAGCTGCGTGGCCAGATTGGTCAGGTGTCAGATCCGATCCTCGGGAACCGCGCCCTCGGCGCCTCGGCGCCCCCACCACCTGGACAATTGTGGGCGACTCGCCTATCAGCACCCAGGGGGGTCATTAGACCCGAAACCAGTCCGAAAGTGCCCAGCTGACCGAGCGGGATCC
>JAFCZD010000266.1:1627-9284 GCA_019314525.1 Deltaproteobacteria bacterium | reverse complement strand
GTAGCAGAGCGTGATGGTCGCGGCCACGGCGACCATCCGTTCCACCCCAGCTTGCTATGGCAAGCTCGAAGGGCTATGGATTCCCCGCCTTCATCAGGGGAGATCATTCATGGACACAGCAGTACGAACCACTAGCACATCACTAGAAAAACACGCATGTCGCCTTGGGGCGCTCCTGCTCGCCCTCGCGCTGCCTCTGTTCGGCGCGCCAGGCTGCACCACGGACAACCCCAACTACTGCGACGCCAACAGACCGTGCAAAGACCCAACCCACGTCTGCGATGTGCCCACCAAGACGTGCCTGCCCCCAGACAGCGGTGCCCTCACCGACCTCACAGATGTCATCGGCAGCGACGCGTCCACGGATGACACCTCCACCGATGACGTGTCCACAGATGATGCCTCCCCCGATAGCTCACTCGCCGACGCGCCACCCACTCTGCTGGAAAACGGCGCCCCCTGTGCTGAGGACGCCCCCTGTGAGAGCCAGCACTGCGTCGATGGCGTCTGCTGCGCTGGACTCTGTGATGGTGTCTGCCAGTACTGCGCCACCGCGGGCAAAGAAGGGCAGTGTCTCGCCACCACAGAAGGAACAGACCCACGAAGCGAATGCAAAGGCGACGACCCAACCTGTGGCGGGAGCTGCGATGGCGGTGGCGCGTGTCTCTTCGCTGAAAAAAGTGTGGCGTGCGGTGACCTCAGCTGCAGCATTGGCATACTGAACCAAGGGCGCTGTGATGGCGCCGGCGCTTGCGAACAAGAAGACCTCAACTGTGGCGGCTACACCTGCGCCGACGCCACCAGCTGTCGCTCCACATGCGACACCGCCGCTCACTGCCTCGCGCCCAACACCTGCGACCCCACAGACTCAGCCTGTAAATCGAACCAGCCCAACGGCGTGGTCTGCGGCACCAACGCCAGCCTCTGCCAGAGCGGTTATTGTGTGGACGGCGTCTGCTGCGCCGCAGCCTCCTGCTCTGAGTGCAACGCTTGCAATATTGCGGGCAAAGCCGGGAGCTGCGCACCTATCGCCGGTGGCGTGTCATGCGGCGCAAACAAGAGCTGCACCCTTGGCTTGGCCAAGCTCTGGACCTGCCAAGATGGCAGCTGCGCGGCCACTACAACCACGCCCTGCGCACCCTTTATTTGCAACAGCGGCGGCACCATGTGCACCACGACCTGCAACCCAGGAGAGTGCGCCCCAGGTGCCTACTGCGCCTCTGCATCGGGCCTCTGTGTGCCCCTCATCGAAAACGGCCAAACCTGCGAGGCCCCCGGGGAATGCAAGAGCACACACTGCGTCGACGACGTCTGCTGCGGCAGCGCGAGCTGCCCTGAGTGCAACGCCTGCAATATGAGCGGAAAGGAAGGCCGTTGCGCGCCCATCGCCACGGGCACCGGCTGCGGCACTGGGCAGACCTGCGACGCCGGCATCGGCCACGACTATGCGTGCCTCGCCGGCACCTGCGAAGACACGCCCACCAGCTGCGCGCCCTACACCTGCGGCGCCACAGGCTGCAAGACCACCTGCGCGAGCAACACCGATTGCGAGAGCAGCGCCTATTGTAATGTCTCCTCGAAGACCTGCTTCCCCAAAAAGGACAACGGCGTGAGCTGCACCGCCGCAGACCAATGCCAAACAGGCATCTGCACCAGCAAAGAGGGCGTCTGCTGCAACACCGCCTGCAGCGGAGATTGCGACACTTGCACCGGCAAGACCGCCTGCGAACCGCTCCCCTCAGGCACGTCGTGCGGCGCAGGAGAGATCTGCAGGGATTACACCGCAACCAGCCGAATCGAACGCTCCACCTGCGGCGGCAGCTTCGCCACGGGGTGTCAGACCGTCACCTACTGGGAGTGCGGCGCTTATCGTTGTGAGAACTCGACGAAGTGCTGGGAAGAGTGCGTCAGGGAGAAAGAGCCGGGCAAATGCATCCCCGGCATGACATGTGTGACGAAGTCCTCTACCACCCGATGGGGCACCCTCGTCTGGTGGGCCTGCGAATAATCAGAAGAAATACCGAGCCCGCAGCTCCACGCGCGCGTCGTTGGGCCGCTCTCCAAAATCCGTGTCCGCCCTGCCTACGAACACGGTGCCCCTCAAGCGTAGCTCCAAGTTGGTAACGCCCTTGTAGAGCAGCTCGGGGGTGAGCATGAAGCTGCCATCCTCCATGTTGACGATTCCGATGACCGAAGGGAAGAAGTCCAGGATATCGAAGGGCTCCTTCTGGCTCACTTTCGCATAGACGTAATGCCGCATGGGGAAAGGAACGAGGTAGGGCGAGAGCAACGCCCTATCGAGCTCAACACCTAGGGGCGGCGGCGTATTGAAGACATCGTAGAATGCCCCCATCTGCTGACGGCTAGCGCCCACGCTATTGTAGAAATACTCGAGGATATAGGTCGTCTCTTGGGGTGAAAGGTAGCGGGTTCCCACCAGCGCCTGCACCGCCAGCCGCTCGTCTTCGTCGGCTTCTCCAGCTGGGCCGCCTAGGATCCAATCTGATGGGCTCAAATGTGACACCGAGGCGTTGGGAATCAGCGCACCCTCGGCGTGAATGGCGAGGTTCGTCGTTAGATTGTAGGCGAAATCCATCCCGTAGCGAGCGCTCCGGCTGCCTCCGGAGAGCGCGACAAAATCAATATCTGCGTCGAAGAGGAGCAGAGAGAGCCTGCCAGCGAAGTTTTCATGGCCAAGCTTGCCAAAGCCCTCATTCACGTCCTCGTGCACAGGGATCACCGCGAGCGACAGCGCCAGGGTCTTGAGGGGGCCGTTGAAGCTCTTGGTGACCTCCGCCCGAGCGAGATAATAACCCTCGAGGGCCTCTTCGGGATCTCCGGGGTCTTTGGGTCGATCGACGAAGGCCACCGGATTGAAGGCATAACCCTTGCCCCAACGCACCATGGTCTTGCCCACCTCCACGTGCAGAAAGGTGATGGGTTGCGCCGCCAGGCTGAGCCGGAAGAGGCGGAGGTCGTTGGCAAAGCCCTCCTGTCCGGACTGCGCCAACCCGCGCACATGACCATGGGCTGTGACCACGCCCTTTCGCAGCTTCGCCTCAAGATCCACCAGGCCAAAGGCCTGATGGCTGAGTCTCTCAGCGTCCGCCGAGAGCATGTTCATGCCGCGCAGCCTGGCGTCTCGATCACGGAAGAGCTGGGCGCCCTTCAGCTCGAAGAAACCACCCCACTCGAAGGGCTTCTTTTCGAACGCAGCGGCATCGAAGGAGAAGGACTCCTCTTCGACCTTGGGCTCTGGCGTGGGTGCAATCGTGGGTTTGAGCGTGGGTGCAGCGGGTTCGGGCGCTGGTGCGGGCGTGGGTGCAACAGGTTCGGGCGTCGGTGCGGACGTGGGCTCGGACGTGGGCTCGGACGTGGTGGGCCTGGACGTAGCGGGCTCCGACGTGAACTCGGCCTCAGCAGAAGAAGCCCCTACGCTGAGAGACCACAAAAGAGCCAAAGTAACGCTGAGAGCCCCTCTCAACGCAGCTCCCCGACCCGAGGCAAATAACTCAAGCTGAACACTTCGTCGCGGAGCTTTTTGGGCTTGATTTTGGCGAAGATCATCACCGAACGATAGCCCTTCTGCAGCGGGCTCTGGGTCTCGATCACCGATGGGCGCTTCAAGCCATCCCCGAAGTCTTTCATCTGCTTGAAGGATAGCGTCTTGATGAGCATGCCGCTGGCGGCGAAACACTTGATCACCTGCGGCACCATAGCCTTGCGGTCCACCGTCATCTCCAATTTATCATAAGCCACGCTCCCGTTCTTCGCCTTCAACGTCAGCTGATAGGTCTTGGCGCTCTCTTTGATAGCCTTGGTGTTGTATTCGGCTGTGTAGTCCAAGCGGAGGATATCTGAGTTATTGAAAACGCCTCCTGTGACGGACTGCAAGCTGGTGATCCTGAGCGGCTTGCCCACGTTGGGAATATAGAGCCACATGTTTTCGCCGAGCCGCAACGTCGAGCGGCCCTTCTCACTCGCGGGCGACAAAAAGAGCCCAATGACTTTGTCGCGCCCCTTCTTCACGGTGTAGAGCACGAACTCTTTTCGGCTCTTATCCGGCTCAATATTGATCAGCTTGCGATAGGCCTCATATGACTCGTGTTGCAGGCGCCGATCCACCTCTTCGAGTATCTTGTTGTCGACAGCTTTCGCCGCCGAAACGTCAAAGAGAGTGCAAAAGAGCGACAACGCAACGACGACGGATATGCGACGGTTCATGGGGGCTCCTTGGATGCTGGGAAGTCGATCAGCGCTAGACATGACGAAGCGCCTCGATGGGATCCATGCGTGAGGCCTTGATGGCAGGCTGCAAGCTCGCGAGGGCGGAGACCACCATCACGCCGAGGGCGACGATGGCGACGGTGGAGGGCTCCATGGTGGGGTTCAAGAGCAGGCCTTGTTGCCTGCCGAATGAAAAGGTGAAGCCAGACGCGCTGAGGGCGAACACCGTGAGGAAGCTAACGACAATGCCCACGATGGTGCCCACAGAGCCAAGCAAGAGCCCTTCGACGAGGAAGAGGCGCAAAATGGTGCGCGGGCGGACGCCCATGGCGGCGATGGAGCCGATCTCGCGGATGCGCTCGTAGACCGCCATGATCATCACGTTCATCACGCTGATGAGCACGATGGAAACGAGCATGATCTGAACGAAGAGGGTCAGCAGATCGATCATCTTGGCGATGGTCGAAAAGGGTGAGAGCTGGCGCCAAGAGTGCACCTCCAGCTTGCCTGGTTTCTCTCCCTTGGATGTTTTCGCATCGGGTTGCTTGTTCGCAGTTTTTTTAGCAGCGTTCTTCTTACCCGCAGTCTTCTTCACGTCAAAGGTCTTCTTCAGGGCACCAACGACTTGCGACAAGCTCGTCGAGTCTTTGATCCGAATGGCGACCTCGGTGATCTCGGCGCCCTTGATGCGAAGAAGCTCCCGAGCATCGTCGATATGCAGATAGCCGTCTCGGCCCCCAGGCCCAGACAAACCCTCCACGATGCCGGCGACGCGAAAGGACTTTCCGTTGACCGAACCATCCCTATTCGTCGCCACCAAGACCACCGACGCACCAGCCTTGATCTTCATGCCTCGCGCGAGGATCTCTGGAATCAGCAGATGTCCGCGCTTCAAGCTCTGGATCTCCGTCCCCTTGATGCGCCCAGCAAGCAAGGGCAGCGTCACCTGCTCCTGTTTCGGGTGCACAGCGGTGAGCCTGATATTGGAGGTCTCCGTGTAGTTGCTGAGCATGGCGCCGAATTTTATTCTCGTGGAGAAGGCCTCCACTTGCGGCATCTTCTCGAGGATGGACGCAATCTTCTTGGCCTCAGCGGCTTTGATGTTGAGGTTGAGCGGGAGGCTGTCGGTGGAGGCCACATAGCCACGCCGATGGAGCTGGACATGGCCCAGCATCGCGTCGGTTATCTGCCCGATCATCATCTGGCGGAAAGATCCCGCCACGGAGACGAAGATCAGCACCGACATCACGCCCAAGGAGATCAACGACACGGTGAGCAAGGTCCGGCGTCGGTAACGCATCAAGTTGCGACTGGCTATGCGCAAGATGTTCATCATGCTGCACCCCCATCCTCTTTCAGCTTGCCGTCCTCCAAGGTGAAGATCAGCTCGGCCGCGTCCATCACTTTGGGGTCATGCGTTGAAAAGATGAACGTCGTGCCCAAGTCATCACGCATCTTCTTCATCAGGCGAATCACCCGCAGCGCTGTTTCGCGATCCAAATTGGCCGTGGGCTCATCGGCCAATACGAGCTTGGCTCCCGTGACCAGCGCACGGGCGATGGCGACACGTTGTTTCTGCCCTCCCGATAGCTGCGAGGGGCGCTTGTCGGCGAAGCTCTCGAGCTCCACCGCCTTCAAGAGCTCCTCCACACGAGCGCGGCGGCGCTTCGCCGACCAGTCGCGCAGCATCAGCAAGGGATACTCGACATTTTCGAAGGCAGAGAGCACTGGGATTAGGTTGAAGTCTTGGAAGATGAACCCAATGTGTTGGCCTCGGAAGCGCGCCCCGTCATCTCGACCGAGGCCTGTGACATCCTCGCCGACGACCGTGAGCTGCCCCTTGGTGGGTCGATCCAAACAGCCCACCAAATTCAGCAGGGTGCTCTTTCCGCTGCCCGAAGGCCCCACAAAGGCGGCAAAGGAGCCGCTCTCGATATCAAACGAGGCGTCAGATAACGCTGGAACTGGGACGCCTTCGGTGTCGTAAATCTTGGTCAATTCTCTGGCAGAAACGACGCTCATGATCTCTCCGACCTCGGATCGCGTGAAAAGATGCACCAGTGTGCAACAATATTCCCCCGAAGGGCATGCCTAGGCTTAGCTTACTTTTCTGCTGGGGCAAGGCGAGGGTGGTGCAAAGACGCTGATTCGAAGTGCACGTGCTGGAGAAGGTAAGGTCCACTTTGAACCAGCGTTTTCGCTGGAACTGCGGTGGGGGAGGAAAAAGCGACCCCACCAGTGCGGTGCATAGATACGCTGGCGGAAGTGCACGGGAATCGAACCCGCCGACCCCTGGCTCACACCAAAGGCCCATAGGGTTTGAAACCCCAGGCCGTCACCAGACTAGCGAGCACTTCCACGGACCAATGTACTAAGTGCGATGCGTTTGTCCAGACCTCACCAACACGGGTCTGGAAAGATCCCCAAGACGATACTTGGCAGGAAAAGCTGCCACGAGAACCTTTGAAACCTGGCGCACACCATCAGCACGGTGCCCCATAGCTTCGTGAGGTCCTCCAACAAGACGGAATTCCAGTGTATGCTCGCCACTGATGAAGCGTCTGGGCCAGAAGCAATGCGTGTTAGCGCTCCTCACGCTCTCGCTTGGCGCGTGCCCGCGCGGTGCGCAGGAGCTAGCTCGAGTGGCCGGTGACACCGGCGCTCAGGACCTCGCGAAGACCCAAGAGGGGCCGGACGGCAGGGATGAAGATGGGCGAGACAGCAGCGGCGACCCATGCCCCTGGACCGTCGAGGTCCTTGGTGACAGCATTCCGCTGGTTGCCGACGACTATCGCGACTTCCGCCTAGCTTTCAACGCACAGAAGCGAGAATTTGCTGTCGTTTATGCGGTCGCGGACCTACCACGTATCTTCTTTCGTCGCTTCTCTGATGCAGGCGTCCCGCTCTCTGCCCCCATTGAGATCCAACCTGAACTCGCCCCCTTGCCACAAGAGGCCCGGTGGGTCCGCAACCTCCTGGGAGTGGTTCTCATTGAAAACGCCTGGGTTGTTTTGTGGAGCCAGGTAGGTGCTCTCAAAGACTCCGCGGGTGAGCATGCTCTGGAAAGCCACATCTACGCCCAGCATGTAGAGGGTGAGGTGCTCGTCGGTGACCCGCAAGCCTTGGTAAGCATACCTACCTATCTCCGTGCTGAGGACTTTCAATGGACGGGCGACCAGCTCGTCATCGTCAGCGTGGATAGCCTGACAAATGACCCGCAGCCCAGCCTTGGCGACAATCCGGTGGTGCGTCTGCGCCGATTCAACGCAGATCTGGTGTCTTTCGGGGCAGTGATCACCTTACCGACGCTCCTGCCCTCCACTTTGCGAAGAGTGGGGCAAGTGCGAGTGCGAGGTGACGATGAGCGCATGGGCCTGCTCTACGTCGCCTGGTATGAGGACCATGAAACCACCGAGGTCGTCTTCGCGCT
>JAFCZD010000266.1:0-1615 GCA_019314525.1 Deltaproteobacteria bacterium | reverse complement strand
TCGTCTTCGCGCTAATTGAAGGCAATCGGCTGGTGGCAGTGGAGCCCAAAACTGTCGCTCTCGGACAAGAGCAAACACGCATAGCTCTGGGCTATGGCGGAGACCGCTTCTTGCGCTGCACCGATGCACCAGAAACCTGCCAACTCATCGACGCAACCAATGCGCGCCCTCTTGGCGAACCCATCGTCTTTTACTCCCCGCTGATCGAGCCCCCTCATGCAGTGCTCTGGAAGGACGACCGTTTTTGGGTTGCCGCGGGCGGGGCAAGCATCGACCCCTTCGCGCGGGTTCTTGGGTGGGTCGATGGGATGGGCCAGCATGGGCAAGAGCTGCTCTTCAGCCGCCCGGGGCCTGCCGTGTCATTGGACTATTTCATGCGCTATTCGCTACACAGCACCGAAACCCACTCCCTCTTATGGGTCGACAACCTCAGCACCTCCCTGATTAGCAGCGTGGCCGACGAGGGCGTGATCATGCGGCTCACCCCTGATTGCCCTTAGTGACTGTGGGAAACACTACTTGAGGTCGAGATAGGTGGATTCATAGGGCTTGCAGCTCACGACGCTCGTGCTCTGTGAGTCGGCCCATAATTGGCTACAGACCACCACACTCAAATCATCGAGACAACGATCGAGGCCTGCACGGTCCTCTGCTGAAATCCCCCCCTTGGTATACTCTTGAGCGTCGTTTAGCCCCTTCTTGCACAATGCCATCTTGTCGGCGTCGTTAGCATAGTCGACGCCATCGGTTTCCCCCATACAGCGCAAAACTGTGACGCAAACCTCCTCTTGCACGATCTCGAACATCTCCATCTCGGTCTTGTCCACAAAGCGAGAGACCTGCTCATCACCACCACATGCTCCTGCAACAAGACTCATCAAGGCGACCATCGTCATCAACTTGTTCATCGCTTACTCCTTGGCCCCATGGGCCTGCTTCGTCTTTGTCGGCGTCAGACCGACGATGCGATGGACATATACAGATAGCGTGCCAGCCCTAGACACAGACAACAGACAGAAAATTAATGCGCATATTCCAGGTGTTGAACAATTGCATCGACAAGGAGCACAGGGAGAATCGATGAGCACTCAGCCTCCGAGAAACCAGAAAAACGTCGCCATGAACTGGATCATGACCAGGGAGACGGCCACACTTCCAGTGGGTCTTTGGACTATTGGCGCCAACACACCGTGGATGGTGCAACCCGCTGGATCCGCACCAAAAAGGGCATCGACGCGATGAGGCGCACCTTCTTCACCAAGACGCGCTTGACCCCCTGCATATCTTGCTCAACTATCAGTGGGACTCGAAAGCTTTGCGCTCGCTTTTCCTGATCGGCTTGCCGGAGCTGTGGGGACGACTCGATCTCCGTTGCAACCGCTCACTTCTTCTTCTTCTTCTTGGCATCGGGTTCTGGCTCGCCTACGAGTCGATGCATGCGGAAATGCTTGCCGCGCTCCCGAACGACGCGGCGATACCACGCCTTCGGGTATCCCGGGTGTGTCACCTTGCCTTTGGCGCTGCGTATGTTGCCATCGAGGTATTTAAGCAAGAGCTGCTCGCCGAGGCTGCGCCAGCGTTTTGTCGTCATCTGGCTTTGTCGCCGCGAATAGCG
>JAFCZD010000892.1 GCA_019314525.1 Deltaproteobacteria bacterium | reverse complement strand
GATTGACCATTCAATCGCTTCCTGCGGTGCAGAGCGTTTGGCAAACGGGCGATTGGGCCGGACAAGCATGGCAGAAACATCCTCGGACCCTTTGAGCGAAAGCCCTAGAGCAAGGATTCGCTTCCGCGAGCCGGAAGCTGTTGTAAGCACCAACTTCTTGGGGTCAAGGGCACTTGCCAGCGCCTTGGCTTCCTTCGTCGCCCGGTTGCCAGAGTTGGGTGTTGTTGGCGTGCGAGACTCTTTTTCCGACCGCTTGATACAGCCGGTGGCCAGCATTCCGATTATCACGATCGTGGCAAGACTAGGCTTTCGTTTCATGGCATGGCTCGCGTCCAAAGTTGTGGTTGGGTAACGAATGCGCCCACCTTTGTCAATGTCTGGCTAATCTGCCGTGTGTTGACCAAACATCGCTCGCGCCAAACGCCAAAGAAAGAGCCGCCTGTGGACTCCGCTCCCTCCCCGAGACCCCTACTCAACCCCATATTGATTACCGTATTGCATATTTGGATGGCATATATGCAGAGTGGTGATCGATATGGCCTATTCTCTGGACTTTTTGCTGCAAACGCGCCTGGACGCCCGAAAATTAGCGCCACTGGACGCGAGCAGAATGCCGCCTGCGCCACGGTTTCTGGCACTTGCCCCATGCTGGGTCTCGCCCGACTGGCATCTCCTGGCACTTACCCGTTTCCTGAGCAGGTTTTCGGCCCCAGAGCGCGGCTGCGCACGCGCCAACGTGAAGAACCCCGGCGAGCTTTTGGCATTGGGAGATCGTCAAGCCTCGCCAGCGCTACTTCTCCTGGCACTTTCCCTTTTTCGTGTGGGGATTGACGGTGATCGAGCGTTTCTGGGCTAGAGGCGGAACCGAGCAGACGCCGTTGCCTCGGCGGCAGACGGAGAGGTGCTCTCGCCATCGCCTCGCGAGATGGTTCTGCACCGTTCGTTAGCGACGCCAGGCGGGCCGCCCACAGCGCTGGTGCAGTTGCATCCACACAAGGAGCCTGACCCTCGAGGGCAGTGACGAATCGAGCGATCGCGTCGGAGCGGTCTCGCACGGTGGCGAGCAGAGCGATATCGGGGAAGTCTTTCACCCGCGAGTTAGGGTAATTGCGCGGCATGCTGTACGCGTGCAGCTTCTCGGCAATGTGGGACTCGATTGGGTACAGACGCAACGTTGGCGGTGCGATGCCGGCAAACGCCAGCACGTCTTCCGCCACCACCACCTCAGGCTCACCGAGGATTGGATCGCCAAACGCGACATCGACGCCGAAGGCTGGCTGTACACCTTCCCGGCGAGTCTGCACTCAGCACGGAATCGGAGGCCGTCGTACTGCATCCCATCGTTCTGGATCTCGGGGTGGTCGTTATCGCCTGCGAGTGAGGCTCACTCCACCCCCGCAAGCTGCTTGGCCAACTTCTCCACTCCACCGAGGAGCGCGTCTTGATCGCACGCCGTGCGCACCTGGGCTGCGCGCTCAGTGGTCTCCGTGCGTAGATCATAGAGCAGCGCCGTAAACGCACACTGCTTGCCCACCTTGAGCAACTTGGTGGCCAGCGACTTCTTGGCGGCCACGGCCTTGCCCAGCTCGATCTGGCAGCGCTGCTCGACACAGAGCTTGTAGCTCTTGCGCTTCTCTGCGGCGAGGCGCCGGCGCAGCTGATCGCGCGGCACCACCTGATAACCGGCGAAGCGCGTGACTCCCGCCGCGAGATACTCGGTGAGCTGACCACGTGTCTTGGCGTCGAGCAGGCCCACACGATCTTCGATGTCGAAGACGGCGACGATCATGCCCTTGACGCTTGGCGAGAGAATAGCGCGGCCACGGCCCCTCCCCCCACTCGCCGCTGCGCGTGGAAGCTCCGCGAGCATGCCCGTGAGCAGCTCAGCCTCGTTCTGTCCCGAGACGTCGTAACCCCACTCTGCCCGCACAGAGGCCACGAGGGTTTTGTTGCGATGATGCGTCAGCTTCTCCAGGCGGCAGGTCACCAGGGGCTTGGCGGCCTGAGGGCAGGCCATGCGCCCGTCGAGCACGGGCAGCCCCACGCTCGAGACCTCCACCTTGTCGCCCTTGCGAACCAGGCGGAAGAAATAACGTGAGTAGTAGCTTAGGTGGCGTGAGGAGGTGCCGCGGAGCACACGCCGATCGACGGGCTTGCTGCGGAAGGCCAGCTCGCAGCCCTTGGCCCCACAGCGTCGCTGCTGCACGAGCACCATCTCACGCTCTTTGGCCAGCGTGATCAAACGCCCAGAGATCTGCCTCACGCCCCCATCGAGCAGCAGCTGATGGTAGCGCGCACCGTTCTTGTCGAGGCTGGAGGCGAGAAAGGGCTCCTTGGGCATCTGCCCCACCACGCAGCTGCTGCTCACCACGAGCGTCAACAACAACAAAAACAAACCTCTCATCGCTGCTCCTTCGTCGGCTTGTCGCGCTTCGAGCGATAGATAATCCCGGTGATACGGTGGGGGTGCCGCGATCTACCCGTGGCGGTCGAAGCTTTGACCTCACGACAGATCGGTCGGCTCTCCACCATGTCGAAGTCCGTGTAGCGCCCCTTCAAGTAGACCAGCCTAGGTGGGATATAACGCGTCTCGTATTGAACCTCATAGCGCGTCACCGTGCGCGTCACGGGCCGATAACGACACTCACTCTTGGATTCATAGCGGGTCACAGAGCGAGACACAGGCCGGCTGCGCATGCTCTTAGAGCTGTAATCGTAGCTCGACTCGTAGCGCGTCTCGTAGCGCGTCACTGGGCGCGACACCGAACGGCACTCGTATTTCTGCTCCGTCACAGTGCGCGTCACGGGCCTGCGCACCTGTTTTCGCACCGTACGAGCAGGGATCTGTTTCGGCACGAGGTAGGTCTGCGTGTGCACGAGGGGGAGAAGGCGCGTCTCGCAGCGCCGTGTGGGCTGAGCGAGCACGATGCGCAGATCGCTCACATAGCTCGCCCCCTTGTTGCGAGCCGCGGCGAGATAATCGATGACCAGCTTGGTGCCATCTTGGTTGTCACCAAAGGGGAAGTCGAAGCGCTCTCCGTGCAGACCACGTTGCTCTGCGGCTTTGGCCTCAACGATGCGGATGCCGCTAACGTGGGGTGCCTGATGCCCGAGGCGGGCGGATGGTCGCACTCGGCATGCAGAGACGCTGAGAACCAAAGCCAGCCCAATCAACGTCCACAAGAATCTTGGCGCGCTCATGCGATCTCCTACTCGAGCCCCTGGCTACCCCAGAAGTCGGCAAGTGTAAAACATGGGCGCCCGATCCCCGTCGCCAACCCGTAAACACCTGTAAATAGGCGCAAGGAACTTAACTGGCCGAGCGGCCTAAATCCTGCAACTTGTGGATCCGTGCCCGAAACACTCAAAGCTCTGTGTCGATGGATGCGCTCCTGTGTGCTCCCCCTCGTGCTGGTCGCGCTCACTTTGCCCCTCACAGCGCACGCCGGAAAGGGCCACACTAGACACCGGAAGGCGCACAGCAAGGCGCACCACAAGGCCCACAGAAAATCGCTGCTGCACAATATACAACGACTGGTCAAGCGCAGCGCGAAGCAGGTGCGCAAGGTCGTGCATCACAAGAGCAAAGCCATCAGCCGCACCAAGCTCGCCAAGAGCGGCCTGGGACAATTCGCCGTGGGGCTCTTCATCGATGGACCGCGAGAGTCTTGGCGCGCCATGCGAAGCCACCGCAAGGTTTTTATTGGCGGGCTCCTTGGGGTTGGTGTGCTCGCCGTGTGGGGCGCAAGCCT
>JAFCZD010000891.1 GCA_019314525.1 Deltaproteobacteria bacterium | reverse complement strand
CTGCTCAATGGTCTCGTTGCGCTGAAGGATATTGTAGAGCTGTGGCGGCAGCCGCATGTGGCAGCCACTACAGGCGCCTTCGGCGGCTCGCACCACACCAATCCCACCACGCAAGCGACGGATACGGTCGTATTTGCGCGCGAGCGCTTTTTGGACCAGCTGCGCTTTTTCCTCGCGGGCCTCGCGTTTACCGCTGTTGGCTTGCTCAACCTTGGCGAGTTCAGCTTCGATCTCTTTGGCTTCTTCAGTGACGTGCTGCTCGAGATCTGCGAGCTGGCCCTGCTTTTCTTCGATCGCCGCTTCGCTCTCTTTGACGGCGGTGTCTAGCTTCGTGAACTCTTCCTCGCGCTCGGAGGTGAGCTTACGGTTGGTCTCGAACTCACGTTGTACGGCCATGTATTCCTTGGACGTACGAACAGCGGCGAGCTTTATCTTCGCCTTGTTCAGCAGCTCACGATCGTGCTCGATGGCCTGCTGCAGCTCATCCCGATAGGCTCGGGTCTCCGTAAGACGCTGCTGATCTCCTTCGAGCAGGAGCTCAACGCTTTGGACATCGTCTTTCATGGATTGGAGCTTGGAGGGGAGGGCGGTGAGGGCTTCTTCGGATTCGAGGAGTTGGAGGTCGAGGACTTGGAGTTCCTCCAACAGCTTCAATTGTTCTCGCAACGGCGTTCTCCTGCGACGGCTCTGTGCTTCATGGGCCCACCTGGATTCGAACCAGGGACCGACCGGTTATGAGCCGGTGGCTCTAACCGCTGAGCTATGGGCCCAACTCCCGGCGACCAAAGGTCCCCGGCGAATTGGGGGTAACTTGAACTGCTGGAGCACTATTGTCAACGCGGTGAAGGTCGAAAGGAGCTTCACCGCGAATCTTTATCGATGGGGGGTCCAACTCGAGGGGGTGGGGCCGAGGGCCGCCACGCTGCGCTGTAGCAATCGCACCGCGTAGGGGTAGTTGTGCAATCCAAAGCTACCATCGCGTTTCACGACGAGGTAGTTGTAGGCTGCCTTATGCAGCAACAAGTCTGGGTCTGGGAACGTGAAGGGCTTCTCCTCGCGCTCGATCACGCCGTTCTTGTTGCAATCTCCAAGGTCATGCTTGCTAACGTTGACCAAGACGATCTTCTCGCGAGTGCCTCGCACGAAGGAGACGGCGGGTGAACTCTCGGCGTCGCAGCTCAGGTAGTTACGCGCCACGATGCGTTGATCGAGCCCTCGCTTCAAGAGGGCGAGGAGGCCACGCACTTCGTCGCGCTCTAATTCCACCGCGCCATCGCCATCGAAGTCCCCCTTGGCCTGGGCGTCGAAGCGCTTGCGCTTCGGATGGCATTTGGCGCAGGCGGCGATGTTCTCCACCCGCCCCGTCTCCTTGCTGGAGGTGGTGAGGAAGGTATGTCCGCCCACCTTGAGGTGGCCGCGCTTCCCTGGAGTTGGACCGTTGTGCATATGGCACGTGACGCAGCCGTGTTTGGTCTTGGTGACGCAGGTGCGCCCCTCAGGCTTGCCAATGGGCGCTGAGGTTGGCAGGGAGAAGCCCGCTCGGCCGTACGTGAGGTCGGCCTGGGGGGCGTGCGGCGCTAGGCGCTCGGTGAGGGTGGAGGGCACGCTGGGATCGTTGTCGGCGTTGTGGCAGGTGGCGCAGAGCGCGGCTGCGCCCGCCAAGTCCAAAGAGAGCCCGCTGCCGGTCTTCATGCGGCCAAAGCGGTAGATCTGTTTATGGGGGGTGGCGCGCATAGGGTTGTGGCAAGCCTGGCAGGTGATGGGCTGAGTGGTCTCACAACAGTTGAGGATCGCCGTGCGTGTGGAGTGTGGGCGGGCGATGGCGAAGTTTCCATAATAGAACCCCTGGGCGCTGTGGCAGCGCGCACATTCAGCGCGCTTTTCGGGGCCATTGACCTTATTGCTGATGGTCTTGGAGTGTTTCGCCTGGCGCCACTCATGGACAAAGGTTTGCTCAGGGAGTCGATCGTGGCAGCGCGCGCAGACGCCAACGCCAAAGAGCCCAGGTTGTTCCGCGATGGGAGGATCGAGCCGCCCTGGGCCATGGCAGGCGAGACAGTAGACGTTGCTCACGTCCTTGACGTTCTGAGGCAGCTTGTCATAGGTGCCCTTGGCGGGGCGCAGGGGAACCTTTACGCCATGTCGTCGCGCCGCGTCGTCGTAGCCGCCGATATTGCTGGACGGGGAATACCCTGTTGCATGGCACTCAGCGCAGCTTTCCCCTGCCGGCCCGCGGAAGAGCTTGAGTTTGCCGTCGAGAACGCGCACCCACGCCTGGGCGTGAACGCCTGGGCGTGAGGCGTCTTCTTCCAGGCTTCTTCGAGGCTAAAATGGCAGTCGGGGCGCCCACAGTCCCGGCGCACGGTGTCCCACCCGCCGAGCACGATGGAGAAGCGCAGTTTTGAATGCCGATTCATCAGGCCCACCGTCTGTGGGATCGCGATGGGTCCATCAGGGATGGGGGTGATGCTCGGCGTGCGCGTGGTCTCACCTCGGAGTTGCACCTTCCAGCCGCGGGGTTTCTGGGTCAGCTCCCAGAGCCAGGGGCCTTTGGGCTTGCCGGCAAAGACAAAGGTGTCGTAGGGCGGAACGCTCGTCA
>JAFCZD010000890.1 GCA_019314525.1 Deltaproteobacteria bacterium | reverse complement strand
CCGGTCGTCGCTGTGAGTAACGCATCTGTTGCCGTCCTGCCATTCGTTAATATGTCGGACGATGAGAGCAACGAATACTTCTCCGACGGCCTTACAGAGACCCTGCTGCACATGCTCGCCCAGATCCCTGAATTGAAGGTTGCCGCACGGACCTCGAGTTTTGCATTCAAGGGTCAGAACACGAGCATAAAAGAAATTGCCCAGGCACTTGATGTTGCCCACATTCTGGAGGGCAGCGTACAACGAGTCGGCGACAGGGTTCGAATAACTGCCCAGCTTATTCGGGCTGCCGACGGCTTTCACGTCTGGTCATCAAGCTACGATCGAACACTTGATGACATTTTTGGCATCCAGGATGAGATCGCAGAAAAAGTCGGCACGTCATTATCGGAGTCGTTGCTGGGCAAACCGAAGGACGAGATGTTTGCGGGCATCACGACCACCAATTCCGACGCCTACGATCTTTATCTGCAGGCATTGAAAGAACGGGCCACTTTTTCCTACGGGGGCCTACAGGCAGCCGAGCGCCTACTCAAAGGTGCATTAACGATCGATCCAGATTTCATGGATGCCAAGAGCGAACTTGCCGTTAACTATATTCACCAGGTCGAAACCGGGCTGATGGAAGGACAGTCGACGTATCCCGAGATCATCGCTATTGCCGACCAGGTGCTTGCAGTTAGTCCGGACGACGCGGTGGCGCAGGCAGTGCAGATTTACGGGGAGGCCATGATTCGTTCGTACGGCGGCGATATAGCTGCCCTTAACGAGATCGAACCCGTGCTTGAGGAGATTGTGGCCGACGCTCCGGACGTACTGTACCCACGCATTCTACTGGTGCGTGCGTACAGGAGTGGACGAAAGAATGACAAGGCGCTGGTGGTGCTGCAAGAAGCGCTTGAGCGTGACCCGTTCAATCCGGAAATCCACTACGAGCTCGGCACCTTGAACATGAATCTCCGTAATTGGGACGATGCTCGCGCTTCGCTGGAGAAGTCGCTTGAGATTGAACCCACGCAACCGAATGCCTACGTCAGCCTGGCGGGTATTGCGCTGCACGAAGGGGATGCTGTTGAGTACGTGAGATATACACTGAAGGCCATTGAAGTTGATCCGTCGGATCACGAACTTCATGGAATGCTCTCTGGATTTCTCTACCAGCTGGGCTTGGTCGAGGAAGGCGATGACCTTCGCGCTCGCGTAATGGCCATTGCACCAACCAGCGAGGTCGCCTACCGCCTTAACTTGCTGCGTGCGATTAGCCTTGATGACACTGATGCGAGCATCGCCGCTGCGCGAAGTGCCATTGAACACGACGTAGAGAATCGCCGCTTCGCTTTCGGTGGGGCAGTCCAGTATCTGCTACGGGTTGCTGCAAGATCGGGAACCTATGATAAGGAAGCAGTTTATCTGGAGGAATATGCCCCGGGTATTCTCAATGTGGATGCCGAATCATTGCCTCCTAAATACAAGAACGCCCAGTTTAGTGCGTTTGATGCATGGTACGTAACGCTGCCACGCGATGAACTGATGCGCCGGTTGGATGTCCTGGTGGAGTACGCGATCGATAACGGTTTCGATATGGAGACAGACCGCGCAGCATTTTTCGGTATGTTGGCGCTTCGTGGCGAAGTGAAAGAGGCGATTGAGGTTGGGTTGAGCGATGTATTCGTTGGGTCAGTCGCCGAGAGGCTGAATTGGCGCGAAACATTTTCGCAGTCGTTCTTCGAAGAGGTTGTTGCAGATCCTGACGTTCAAGCAGCGTTGCAGCGCTGGGAAGAGGAAGAGGAAGCGTTGCGCGGACAGGTACAGACGTACCTGGCCGACATTCACGCATCAACATAAATTTGTCGCGGCTGAAGCCGCTCCCACAACGGTCTGGAAATGCCCCGCACCTTGCGATGCGGGGCAGGCGGGGCTTTCGGAACTAGAGCTCCAGTAAAAAGACGCCAAGCTTGTAAGCGTGGAACGTATTGCTATCGACCTCGTACTTGCCGTAGGCGTACATTGATCGTGCTGTCGTCGAGCCATTCAGGCTTGGTCCAAGATCATTGACGAAGTCATCCCAGTCTGAGTATTGACGCAGGCTGTCCGCTGTCTTGATGGTGAACAACATTCTGTCAGTCTCGTGCGGGACGATCGTCGTGTTGGAGTCGAGCGACGTCAAGTCGATCAAAACCGGACCCTGCTTAATGAAGTGGCGTATGCCGATGTCAGCGTTCTGGTTGTTGAGAACCAATCCGTCAACGCCCATGCTGGCGAACGGTGCGACTGTGCCGGCAGCACCCCAGCCAACTCCCAGTGCGCTACGAACATCGGTGTAATCGATGACCGTGCGCCCAGTGAAATCAGGCGGCGCCATGCCGAAAGCGCCAGGGAAGCCGATG
>JAFCZD010000042.1 GCA_019314525.1 Deltaproteobacteria bacterium | reverse complement strand
TTGGTCGGTCTAGGGCGGGTTCACGATCTCAGCCAGGCCACCAAGGCCATTTTGAAGATAGGGGAAGATGAGGCTGTTGCGGTCGCTTGAATAGATGAGGCGTTCACCGGTGCACCTCATTGAGGCAGATGGGTGGGGGAGCTCTTCTTCCACCCCAGAGGCGAGGTCAACGCGATAAAGGCGGCCTTCATCATGGCTGCAATAATATATCACCTCGACCGATGCGGACACCTTGCGATAGGTAAACGAAACGAAGGTCCGAGGGATATTGATCAGCAGCCCCAGCGTGCCGTTCGTCTTTTCGATGTGGAGATCGGTCCCCCGGGTGGTTCCTAGGATGAACTGACCCGCATCATCCTGTGCAGCCGCCATGAAATAGGGCGCGTTTGGAAGCGCGCAATTGAGCAGGGGGGTCGAATCAGCGCAGAATGCATTTCCAGTCAGACCAGGTGCATGAGCAACGCGGGTGGCTGTGCCTGTCGTTGGTTCATAAAGGTTCAACGCGGTGTCCCGGGCTGAAAGAAGGTCACCATCATACCAATAATGCACCACAAGGATGCCGCGGCTGGTGTACGCGAGCACCTTGGGAATATCAGGCATGAACACTTGACCCCCGGGCAGCCCTTCAACCGCCGCAGAATAAAAGGGGACCACTCCACCACCCACGAGGTCGGTCCATCTATTTTGCATTCGGTCGAGCTTGGCTACCAGCTCGGTTCCTCTGTTGAAAAAGATGTCGCCGCTTATGGGGTCAACATCGAAGCTCGGCCAGAGTCGCCCGCCTTTGTCGAGGTAGATGGGCTCCTGGTCAGCGGGTTTGGCGGTTTCAGGAATCCCATTGATCCCGGTACCTGCGAGGGTCTTTACAACGCCTCCTTCAGTGACCTCTCTCAACCTCAACTCAACCCCATCGAGAAGAACAAAATGGTCGGCCACGCCATCGTTCCAGAGAGCCACGTTCAGGATCTCCCCGAACCTTGCAGAAGAGGGGCTCTGTAGGTCACCAAAAAAGAAGCCATGGCCAAGAAGAGTCCAGATGGAGTCATCTTCGGCGACGATGCGAATGCGTCCCGTGTCGCTGAAGTAGACCTGCCCATCTCGCGCGACGAATATGTCGCTGGGGCTCATTCGGCACTCGTTCTTTGGGGTCCCGTCAAGGCATGGGGTTTTCGCCAACGCCGAGCCTGCGATGACAACCTGCGTTTCGGTCTCAGGGTCGTAAACGGAGAGATCGCCATAACTCCGAGACACAAAGAAGAGCTGGCCTGTTTTGCCTGTTATCGGCGTTATCAAAGAGTAGCGTCGCTCCCCCGGTACACCACTCTTGGTGATTCTTCCTGTCTGGGGGTCGATTGAGACGTAGGTCATCTCGGTTGCGCCTGGGACTTTTGGCAGACAGTCCGGGCTGTATTTGGAGGCTATCACCAGCCCTTGAATATGCGTCACCTCGGACGTCGAAGGGTTGTATTCGACGCCAAGCTTGGTGAGGGGGCAGAGGGAGATATCCTGTGCTGGCGTGATACCATCGAATGTCCCGGAGATGGTGAGGGATTCTACCCTCTTCGTAAGCGCGCGGTATATGCGGATTCGATGCTGCCCGTCAGAGCCGTAAGGCAGATCAGATTGAAAGACGAGGTCACCATTGGGCAGCGGTGTGAACAAGATCTCGCTACCGGTGATCAGCAGGTCGTGGGCAGCCACCTCGTCACCGGTGTTGGTGCCACCGCCAATGATCGTATCGATAGTCATCGGATCGGAGAGGGTGTCAACCCGACGAATCCTGTCGCCGTCGAAGATCAGCAGTCGCTCTTGCGAATCAAGCTCTATGTGTATCGGTTTGGAGACCGTCGCCGCTGAAATCGGGCCTCCGTCACCCGTTGAAGAAGAGGTGAGTGGAATCAAGACACGTTGTATTCCCGCTGGCAGTCGAACTTCGAGGATGCCGCGTTCGATGTCTCGGAAATAGACAATGCCCTTTGAGGTTACAACAAACGAGTGGGGATCTGTTGTGTCGTTGGATGCTCCAAGATTGTTGAAGAACATCGCAGCCGTGCCGCTCAAATCGGTGCCAGGGTCGGTATTCCCTGCGAGAAATCTCGTTGACCCTGCGTTGAGAGGCACAGATGTTGCGCCACCGATCAGCTCCCCGACGTCTTTGGCGACGACTCTGACCTTGAAATAGCCAGCAGTCGGTGCGCCCTTCACCCAGTGATAGCAACCGGTTGCTCCTGGGCTGAGAGTACAGGCTCCGTTTGCGGCGTTGGGCAGATCCGTGGTGATAGGGACAAATGTCTTATCGTCAACGGTGAAGAACAAAGTGATGGGCTTTGCTGCTAGCGCTTCATCATCCTGCGCGTTCCATTTGATGTAGACGTCATCACCGGCGGCCACCGTGAGTTCGCTGGTGGAAGGGGGTGTGTGAGGTGTGTTGGTCGTTGTTGCCAGGATGTCGGTCACCACAGGGGGATGAGGGAGCACATACGTCGTACTGGCTCGGTCGAGGCCGTCGGTGCCTTGCCCTTGGTTGCTCAAGAGGGAGATGTTGCCCACTTCATCACGAGCCCACCCGAAGACCGTCTTGCTTCCTCCTAGGAAGCCAAGATTGAAAGGGAACGCGTCTGTCGCGATTTCCGTGCCAGGTACGAGACCGACCGTTGGGTGATCAAGAGCTATCCAACACAAATCCTCTTCATCGGGAGGTGGGCTGGGGCTTCGATTTACGCAGACATCAACGATGGGAGTCAGGGCATCGGTGACCGCGAAACTCAGAGCGACAAAGGGAGAACGGGTAGTCGTGCTCCCACCATTGATCATGAATCGGTCTGCAACGAATTCTGGCGCAAGAGTATCGCGGATCCAGCGCGCCGTGATCTTATGCGTAAGTCCATCAATTTCTTGAGAGAGGTCAAACTGCCGTTGGGCATCGGTCGATGCAGTTGGAGCAAAGAGGAATCTTCCACCCTCGCACGCCACTGTGCTGGTCATATCGCCGACTATGGAGATGGAGAGACTCTCGAAGCAGTCCCCTTGAAAGGTTGCATTGTCGAGTCCGTTGACGATCCGAGCCTCATCAAGCATGAGCAGGCTCGAAGCAACCGAACCATCCCTAGTTGGGTGACCCTCACCAGCCTCGAAACCAATTCGTGCGCAGCCAGAGAGCACGATGGCTGCGCCAATGACAAGACCAGCAAACTGATCACGCCCCGCCCCAGGGAATCGACTTGTCATATTCATATGTTGTCCCGACGATGCCGAATCTAACAAATGTTCCTTGGTGGAGCTATTCATCAGCAAATTCGCGCTATCGGACGGGAAACTGTCGCTGAACACCTGGTCGCAGGTGAGCAGCGTTGGAAGATCGTGTGCATAGAGCAGGCGCTGATGGAGACCAGGGTGGTAGCCCCCTCCGGGGCGCTATGACGGGCGTCAAACGCCACGGCTCGGTATCGCCCACGAAGACCATGGTCTTTCCTAGGTAAAAACAGGAAGATATAGCTCCCATCTCCCCAAAATATAAAAATCCCAAAGAGGGGGTGAAAAACCTCGATTTATTGCTGCGTGCTCGCCAGTTTACTGCTCTGATATCGACCAGTTTCGGACGTAATCCGTGAGGAGTGATCATGAGCAAGGCTGAACACTGTGAACCCTCCCAGAATCCCAAGGAGTTGGGCCCTGAGGAGCTCTTGCCCAAGCTCAACAGCGAGCTCTGGAGCCAGGCCCAAAAGCCAGGGCAGCTGATCCCGCTGCTGCAGAGCGCGCAGGAGGCCTATGGGTATATCTCTGAGGAGACCATCGCCTATGTCTCCAAGGCGACGGGCATCGCCGAGGCTAAGGTCTATGGCGTGATCACCTTCTACAAGCAGTTTCGTCTGCACCCTCTTGGCGAATATCTCGTTCGTGTCTGTGACGGCACGGCGTGTCACGTCAATGGGTCGAAGGATCTCCTCGACGTGATCTACGACGAGCTGAAAATGGACGGTACCCAGGACACAACGCCCGACGGGAAATTCACTGTGGAGACCGTGGCTTGCATCGGTTGCTGTAGCCTGGCTCCTGTGATCACCGTTAACGACGACACCCATGGTCGGCTCACCCCGCTCAAGCTGCGTAAGGTGATCAAGCGTTACAAGCGTCGCGCCGCCAAGAGTGACAAGCAGAAGGCCGCCGCCGCGGCCGCAAGCGCCGAGTAGGGCGAAGGAGAGAAGCCTTGCACAATATAACGATTGGAACCGGCACTTGTGGCGTCTCAGCAGGGGCGGGAAAAGTGCTCGAAAAATTTGAAAAGGTCATCGCCGCGCGTGAGCTGAACAGAGAGGCTCGCGTGCTCGAAACCGGCTGTATGGGCATGTGTTATGCCGAGGTGCTCGTGGAGGTACAGAGCGGCACGGACGGCATCAAGCACCTCTATGGCAGCATGACACCCGATCGCGTCGAGCGGCTCATCGACGAGCATGTGCTCGGTGGCAAGCCCGTGGACGAGTGGGTGGTGCTCACGGACTATGGCGTGGGCAGCGAAAAGAGCTTCGTTGAGCGGCAGGAGCGCATCGTGCTGCGCAACTGTGGCCACGTCGATCCCATGTCCATTGACGCCTATATCGCTGCGGGTGGCTATCGCGCCATCGAGAAGGTGTTGCGCGAGATGACCCCCGAGCAGGTCATCGAAGAGATGATCGCCTCCGGGTTGCGGGGGCGAGGCGGCGCGGGTTTTCCCACGGGTCGCAAGTGGAAGTTTGCGCGTGACGCTCCAGGGGAGAGCAAATATGTGCTCTGCAACGCCGATGAGGGCGACCCTGGTGCTTTCATGGACCGCAGCGTGCTCGAGGGCGACCCCCACTCAGTGCTCGAGGGCATGTTGATCGGCGCCTACGCTGTGGGCGCACAGGCGGGGGTTATCTACTGTCGCGCTGAGTATCCACGCGCCATTGTGCGCTTGCAGAACGCCATCGCTCAAGCCACCGAGAAGGGTTACCTCGGGGCGAAGGTTTGTGGCAGCAAGTTTGCGTTTACCCTCAAGATCAAAGAAGGCGCCGGCGCCTTCGTCTGTGGTGAGGAGACCGCGCTTATCGCCTCCATCGAGGGAGAGCGTGGCACCCCTCGCGTGCGGCCTCCTTATCCCGCTGTGCGTGGCTTGTGGGGCAAACCCACCAATATCAACAACGTAGAGACCTACGCCAACATCCCCTGGATCATTGACAACGGCGCCGACGCCTACGCGGCCAAGGGGACCGAAGACAGCAGGGGCACCAAAGTCTTCGCCATGGCCGGCAAGGTCAAGCGCACAGGCTTGGTGGAGGTGCCCATGGGCATCACCATCAACCAGATCGTCTTTGACATCTGCGATGGCATCGCCGGCGACCGCAAGTTCAAGGCGGTGCAGATGGGCGGTCCCTCTGGCGGATGTATCCCTGCGAGCCTCGGCGACACGCCCATCGACTACCAGAAGATCAATGCCACCGGCGCTATCATGGGCTCTGGCGGCATGATCGTCGTCGATGAAGGCACCTGCATGGTGGAGCTGGCGCGCTTCTTCCTCGAGTTCACACAGAACGAGAGCTGCGGCAAATGCACCAGCTGTCGGGTGGGTACCCTGCGCATGCTCGAGATCCTCGAGCGCATCGTCGTCGGCGAGGGGCAAGAGGGCGACCTCGAGATGCTCGAGGTCCTGGGCGAGCAGATCAAGTCCACCTCACAATGTGGCCTAGGGCAGACGGCGCCCAACCCGGTGCTCACCACCTTGCGTTACTTTCGTGAAGAGTACGAGACACATATTCGCGATGGACGTTGTCCTGCGCATGAGTGCCCGAGGTTGGTGGACTACGTGATCGATCAGAAGAGCTGCAATGGTTGCACCGCGTGCGCCACCGCCTGTGAGGCGGACGCCATCAGTGGTGTGCGCGATGAGGTCCACGTCATCGACACCGAAAAATGCACCAAGTGCGGCAAATGCCTCACCATCTGCACCGTTGAGGCCATTTACCGTAATTAAAGGACGAGACCATGAGCGAGAGCGCCAAAATTACGCTGACCATCGACGGCAAAGAGGTCACCGCCGAAAACGGCATGACCCTGCTGGAGGCGGCCCGCGCCAACGATATCGAGATCCCGACCCTCTGCCACGACCCGCGGCTGCCACCTTATGGTTCCTGCCTTGTCTGCGTGGTGCGCGTAGAGGGCATGAAGAACCTGATCATGTCTTGCACCACCGCTGCCGCTGAGGGCATGCAGGTGATCACCCAGTCAGAGGAGATCGCAGCTTCGCGCAAGGCGGCTTTGGAGATGTTGCTCTCCAACCATTACGCTGACTGCCGCGGGCCCTGCTACGAAAAATGTCCCGCTGATGTGGATGTTCAGGGCTACCTGGCCTTGGCCCATGAAGGGCGCGACAAAGAGGCGCTGGAGTTGATCCGTGAGACCAACCCGTTGCCCCTCGTTTGCGGACGCGTCTGCGTGCGCTATTGCGAGGGAGCTTGCGCGCGCAATGACGTCGACAACGCCGTCGCTATCAACTTCATCAAACGTTATGTCTCCGATCTGGAACACGACAACCTCGACACCCCCGTCAAGCCGGAGAGCAACAACCACCGTGTCGCGGTGGTGGGTGGTGGCCCTGGTGGGCTCACCGCGGCCTACTACCTGGCGCGACAGGGTTGCCAGGTGACGATCTTCGAGGCGAACCCGAAGCTCGGTGGCATGTTGCGCTATGGCATCCCCGACTATCGCCTCGATCAGCAGGTCCTCGACAAAGAGATCCAATACATCCTCGACTTCGGCGTCGAGGTGAAGACCGAGACGCGCTTGGGTGAAGACTTCACCCTCGACGATCTCAAGGCCCAAGGCTTCGAGACGATCTTCGTCGCCCTCGGCGCGCAGAAGGCCAAGGCCATGCGCGTCAAGAACGAAGAGGCCCCAGGCGTGGAAGGGGGCATCGTCTTTCTCGATCGCGTCACCAAAGAGGGCACGGCCAAGCTCTCTG
Source organism: Deltaproteobacteria bacterium (assembly GCA_019314525.1). GTDB lineage: Bacteria > Myxococcota_A > Polyangia > JAFCZD01. The sequence continues at coordinate 13,214 of JAFCZD010000042.1, read as the reverse complement.
GTCATGTGGTGGTGGTGGGCGGCGGCAACACCGCTGTAGACGCCTCGCGCACGGCCCTGCGTTGTGGCGCTGATAAGGTGTCCATCCTTTATCGGCGCACACGCAAGGAGATGCCCGCCGATGAGGTGGAGGTGGAAGATGCCATCGAAGAGGGCGTCAACATCGACTTTCTTGTGGCGCCCCTCGAGGTGCTCACAGATGAGAGCGGCAAGCTGCGCGCCATTCACTGCCAGCGCATGGAGCTTGGTGAGCCGGATGCTAGTGGTCGGCGGCGTCCTGTGCCCATCAAGGGGTCAGAGTTTGACGTGGAGTGCAGCCTCGCCATCGCGGCGATTGGTCAGGATTGTGACCTGACGGGCATTCGCGGCAGCGACCTCGGGGAGATCGAGGAGACCCGTTGGGCGACCATCGTCACCAAGCCGGAGACCTTTGCGACGAATATCGCTGGCGTCTTCGCGGGTGGTGATGTGGCCACGGGGCCCGAGGCCGCCATCGACGCCATCGGCCATGGCCGTAAGGCCGCCAAGGCGATGCTCGACTATATGCAGGTGGGTGAGCTTCCCACTGTGAAGACGGAATTTTTGAGCCGGCGTGACGCCGTGAGCGTGGTTCCAGAGAGCTATTGGGAGCGTTTTCCCAAGGTTGAGCGCTCCAAGATGCAACAGGTGGCTGCCAAGCTGCGCATCGAAAACTTCGAAGAGGTCGACATTGGCATCGCGCCCGAGGCGGTGGTGACGGAGACCGCGCGCTGTCTTTCGTGTGGCTGCTCTGATGTCTTTACCTGTGATCTGAAGCGCTATGGCACGGAGTATGATGCCAAGCAGGGGGGGCTGCGTGGCAAGGCCAACCGCTACGAGGCGGATCTTTCCCATGCCTTCGTCGCCCTCGACCCCAATAAGTGCATCGTCTGTGGGCGCTGTGTGCGCACCTGCGACGATCTTCAGGGGGTGGCCGCGCTGGGCTTCATCAACCGTGGTTTCGCCATGGTGGTCAAGCCCGCGTTGGGGCGCCCGCTGGACGAGACGCCCTGTATCTCCTGTGGGAACTGCATTGACGCCTGCCCCACGGGGGCGATCACCTTCAAACTGCCTTTTGAGCGTCCAGGTCCTTGGCGCACGGAGGAGGCCCACTCCCTTTGCAACCACTGCGGTGTGGGCTGTGAGATCGTCATCAACCGCAAGAATGAGAGCATCTGGCATGTCACAGCGGCGATGCCTGACGCTTATACCCCGGGAGAGCTCTGTGTGCGGGGGCGCTTCGGCCACCGCGCTGTGCTTAGCACTCGGCGGCTGAAGCAGGCTCGCGTGCGTGAGGGTGGTGAACAGCGCCCCGCGACCCTGGAGGAGGCGGTGAAGAGCACCGTCAAGGGGTTGCGTGGGGTGGTGGAGCGTCATGGTTCCGAGGCTCTGGGCTTTTTCATCTCGCCCAAGGCGACCAACGAGGAGCTCTTTCTCTTCTCGAAGATGACGCGCCAGATCTTTGGCTCAAAGAATCTCGGCAGCCTCTACCATCTTCTCCCTGGTGCCTCTTATGCTGAACTCGATGACTCCTTGGGCGCTACCGCTTCAACGGTGACGCGCGCGGAGATCGAGCAGGCCGACGTTGTGGTGCTCGTCAACGCCGATGTGCGGGAGACCAGTCCTGTGCTCGGCTTCTCTGTGCACCGCGCAGCCCAGCGTGGGGCAGATGTGGTGGTCTTGGGCTCGAGCGCCGGTGGTTTTGGCCGTGAGGCGCTCTGGCTCCAAAGCCGCAGGGGTTCGAATACCGTGGTGCTCTCGGCTGTGGCTTCTCACCTGATTGAAACGCAGGCATTTGATCGTGCTGTCGTGGAGGGGCAAGTGGAGGGTCTCGATGCATACCTCCAGCGGGGGCGGAGTTCTGTAGCCGAGGCAGCACAGGCCAGCGGGCTTTCGAAGGAGATGATCCACCACCTCGCCAACCTCATCACAGATCCCACACGTCGAGTGGTGTTCATTTATGGCGCTGACGCTGGTGCCGACAAGACGGCGGGCGATCTGCGCGCTCTCACTTCGTTGCTCTTGCTCAGCGGCCATGCAGGCATGGCTGGCAGTGGCCTGATGCTTTGCCAGGAGCATAGCAACGCTCAAGGCCAGATGGATCTCCATGCTACGCCCGAGGCAGCCGAGGGTTTACGCGCAGCCCTCGACAACCAGCAGCTCAAGGGGCTGTTCATCTTTGGCGAGGACTTCGCCGTGGATGAAGAGCAGCGGAAACTTTTCGAGGCCATGGAGTTTTCCGTCGTGGTGGATATGCATGACACCCAGACCGCCGGCCTGGCAGATGTGGCGCTGCCAGGCTCGGCTTACGCAGAATCCGAAGGTTCTGCGACCTCCTCTGAGGGGAAAGTGGTGGCGTTCGAGCGTGTGTTTTCACCCCCAAGTGGAAAGACCGGTTTTGAGGTGCTCTCAGCGATCTACGGTGAGGCGAGCGGAGAGAAAGCACCGGATTTTGCGGCCGTACGGCAGCAAATCGCGGCCCGCGACGCGCGCTATGCACCCTTGGGTGAGTTGAAGGCGGGAGAGTCCTTCCATCGGAAGCTTGAAGGCAAGCTACGATTTCCAGCCTTTGTGGAGACGCCAGAGCAGCCAGCACAGACGTTATTTGTGCCTTGCTACTCCACCATCGATGGTATTACCCGCAAGGAAGCGTCCTTGTCCAAAAGGTAAAGCGGGATCCAACGCGTGTCAGAGGTTGTCCGCCGAAGGATCCTCGAAGGATCCCTCCATGGGCCAGTGATACCAATTGCTCCGCGAACGAACGTGACCCACCTGGGGACCTCCTGGTTGCACATTCCTTTGTAGCCACGTTCTGGACATCATGATTTCAGGTGCTTAGCGTGGCCCCTCTTTTGGCTCGGGAGTTGCTCTAGTCATAGTCAACCGGAGGAACCCCACATGCTCAGAAATCTAAGTACCACTGTGTTCGCCATCGCGGCTCTCGCCGTATTCAACCCCCATGCGTTCGCCCAAGCGCCTGGTGAATGTACAGGAGGCGCCTGCGGCACACCTGACACCACAGGCGGCGCCCCCGGCGGCGGCGGCGGCGGCGGCTGTGGCTGCGGCGGCGGCACGATCCTCGTGACCCTGACTGATCTTGGCGACACCTACCAATACGCAGATGACTATGATACCGACGGCTGGGAAGATGACACCGATAACTGCCCCTTCGTGGCCAACCTTGACCAGAGCGACAGCGACGGCGACGGCGTCGGCGACATCTGCGACGCTTGCCCCACCAACGCGAACATCCTGCAGCTCGACACCGATGGTGACGGCCTAGGCGATGCCTGCGACGAGGACATCGACAACGATGGTGTGATGAATCTCGCAGACAACTGCCCCAAGGTGACCAACCCACTGCAGGTCAACGCCGACCTCGACGCCCTTGGTAACGCCTGCGACACCGATGACGACAATGATGGCGTCTTGGACCTCAAGGATAACTGCCCGCTGGTTGCAAACCCTGACCAAGCCTCAAGCGCGCCCAATATGTTCGGCGACCTTTGCGACAACGATCAGGACAAAGACAACATCGTCGATAGCAAAGACAACTGCCCAACCATCGCCAACAAGGATCAAATCGACCTTGACCTCGACGGCCAAGGCGACGCTTGCGACGCTGACGCCGATGGTGATGAGATCGCCGATGTGAAAGACAACTGCCCCATGGTGGCCAACAAGTTGCAAATCGACGAGGACCGTGACGGTCGCGGCAACCTCTGTGACCAACGCTACTGTTACGTCGTCAATGGCGACCAGGAAAACTGCCTTGACCCAACGGTGACCTTCCAGGTCTTTGCGCCCACCATCAGCGCGACCACTGGCGACGCTGCTCGCTTGCGCCTCTTCGCCAATCGCTCGAATACGACCATCGGCTACACCTGGACCGTCGTCGAGCGCCCCAACGGCTCGAGCGCCACAGTGCAGAACCCCCGCGGGACCGTGCGTCTCTCCAGCCCCTACGAGTACTTCTACCTCAAAGATAACGTGGCACGCTTCAGCCCAGACGAGCCAGGGACCTACCGCATCAAGGTCACCGGTGAGCTGGCCTTCGCTGACACCGTGAACACGAACTTCCCACGCTCATCCAGCTATGTGATGACCGTCGTCGCCGAGGGTGAGCCCATGGGCGGCTGCTCCGTGAGCGGCAACAGCAACGTCGCTGGCATCGGCCTCTTGCTTGGCCTGGCCCTCTTGCTCGGCCGAGTGCGTCGCCGGAAGTAGGTAAGAGTAGCGGGGCGCCCGGGACAACCAATATGGTGGGGCGCAAATCCCGGGTGCTCCCATCTTTGGAAAGGGGCCTTCAACGGCCCCTTTCCTTTTTTTCTTTCCCCCTCTCCTCACAAATCACGATCCACATAAGCACCCAAGCAGAGGCATGAAATCTGTGTGGCGTTGGTGCGTTGTTGTGTTGGAAACAGACACAAAGCGCATGAAGTCTGATAGAGTTAGATCTCTTTCAAGGTCCGAGGGGAGGGTTGCAGTGCGGTCGATCATTCGTCTCGTTACGCTGTGTGTGCTCATCATGTGCAGCACATCGCTGGCCCATGCCGAAAAGCCAAGCGCCAAGAAGCTTTTTCGGCAGGCCGAAACACATTATCAGGAGAGCCGCTTCCTCGATGCTCTCGACCTCTATAAGCAGGCTTATAAGAGGCGCCCACTTGCTGGCTTCTTCATCAATATTGGACAATGTTACCGACAGCTCTTCCGCTGGAGGGAGGCGCTGGCTGCCTATGAGAAATATCTCGAGCTCACGCCAAAGGGCGTACACCGTGCGAGGGCCAAGAAGCTGATCGCTCTTTGCCAAAAAGAGTTGAAGAGGATCGCCAAGATCAGGGCTCGAAAAGAGAAGCGGGCCAAGCCCACGCCTGTCAAACCTGCTGATGTCAAACCTGCTGATGTCAAACCTGCTGATGTCAAACCTGCTGGGCCTGTCAAGCTTGCAGTGGCTACCAAGCCGTCGCCAATGGTGCCTGCCGTCGAACCTGCCACCTCGATGCCATCGGACGATCAGTCCAAGGCTCATGCAGGGCTCTCAAAGATGTTCTTTTGGAGCGGCGTTGCCCTGAGCACGGCCTTCGTCGCCACTGGGATTGTCACGGGCGTGATGGCCTTGGGAAAGAGCGATGAATACAACGATCCCACAACCGAAACCGTAGATTTGCAGGATCTCAGAGATAGCGGAGAGGCGCTAGCCACCACATCGAATATCACCCTCGCTGTGGGGCTCGTTGCGGCCGCAGGCACCGTTGCGCTCTTCTTCTTCACCGATTGGGGTGGCGTCGAGGAGCGAGACGACGAGATCACCGTGGGCGTAGCTCCTACCTTTGGAGGTGCGCTCTTCGGCTTGCAGGGCCGCTTCTAATGCTCCTCTTGCTCTGGATGCCTTTGGGGAAGGGCCCTCCTTGATGGCGCTCGTTGGCGCAAAGATATGTCCAAGATGTGGAACGCTGCATAGCTCAGCGGCGAAGCGTTGCCTCAAGGATGGAGCGACCCTCGAGCCAGTAGAAGAGGCGGGGGCCAAGGCAGCGGGTACCTATAAACCAGGACTCGCTGAAGTGGTCGTGCAAGCCAAGCCACCACGAGATGTCATCCTCCCCGAAAATTCAGACGATGAGTTTGACGATGAGTTTGGCGATGAGTTTGAGGAAGATGAACCCACTATCGTAGGTTTTGATGAGGACCTTCTGGCAGCTGCAAAGGCGGCCAAGGGCGCAAGCTTCAATCCCAAGGCCGCTGTTGTAGAGGGCAAGGGTCCAGCCCTGGTCTCCATCGATCCCCGAACCGAGTCTGCAATATTGGACTCAACGTCCACCAATCTCGCCGTTGATGATGTCCCAGAGGCCATGCTCACGCGTGAAACGTTGATCCCGGTCATTGCGAAGAAGGCCCAGAAGCCTCCCGTCCCGGCGAAATCATCAGCGGCAGACCTTTTCGAAGCGTTAATGAAGGTCAACCCACCTGGTTCAGCACCAACTCCTGTGATACCGGAGATTGTCTCTTCTCCTAATGGCAGGAGCGCTTCGCCCACAAATGACACCGATTCAGTGGCACCTGAAGCCGAGACCACGCCTTCGGATCCCAAAGCAAGCATCAGCACACCTGCGATCTATTCGGTGGATAAACCGACCGTTTCGGGCTCGATGGTCACAGACGACTTTTTAGACGATGTGCCCTACAGCTTCAGCTTCAAGCCCACGGGCACGGCGGTGCTGGTGCGGCCTCCAAGCGGCAGAGGGAAGTTGTGGGTATTGTTGGTTGGGGTTGTGATGGTGACGGTGGCTGGAGTGGTGTTCTTTCTGCGAAACAACACAGACAAAACCGCCGCATCTCTCAGGCAGCCAGATGGGCAGCCAGATGCAGCGATGCCAATAGACGCGGGTCAGCCTGATCCGCCCCAGCGTGACAGCTGGCGCGACAGCCAGCCTGGTGCCGACAGCCAGCCTGGTGCCGACAGCCAGCCTGGTGCCGACAGCCAGCCTGGTGCCGACAGCCAGCCTGGTGCCGACCCGGGCCACGGGGACACACAAGCCGCCAAGGCCAACATCGCTGAACCGGAGACGACAACTCTTAAACCCAAGGCACTCAAACCGAAAGCCAAACGCCGAGCACGGAAGCGGCGCCGTAAGAAGGCCCTCAACAAGACGGTAGATCCCTTCGCCGAATAGGGCTACTCCTCCTCCACGAGCTTTTTGAGGAGTGAGGCGAACAATGAAGAAGATCGGGATTCTTGGCTCCACGGGGTCCATCGGCGTTAGTTCGTTGGATGTGATCGCCCGCTTTCCCGCTCTCTATGACGTCGTAGCTCTGGCCGCTGGGCGCAATATTGAGCGCCTTTCTCAGCAGATCTTGCGTTTTCGGCCCCAACTGGCCTCTATAGCAAACCCTGAGGATCTACCCCGCCTGCGTGAGCTGCTCGAAGCAAGCGGAGGTGCCACCGTGGAGCTCGTGGCAGGTCCCGAGGGAGCTGAGGCCATCGCCGGACATACTGAGGCGGACCTGGTCATCACGGCTATGGTGGGGGCGGCTGGCCTGAAACCAACACTCACGGCGATTCGGCGCGGTGTACAGGTTGCCATTGCGAACAAAGAGCCTTTGGTGATGGCGGGTGAGCTTTGCACCCGTGAGGCGATGCGCTGGGGAGCCGAGCTGCTTCCAGTAGATAGTGAGCATAGCGCGATTTTCCAGTGCTTGAAGGGGCGCACACCAGAGCATGTTCGACGGCTCGTGCTCACATGTTCTGGTGGGCCCTTTCGGCAGCGCACGGATCTCTCCTCAGTGACTCGGGCCGAGGCCCTGAAGCACCCCACCTGGTCAATGGGAGAGAAGATCACCGTCGATTCAGCGACCTTGATGAACAAGGGCCTGGAGGTGATCGAGGCTCGTTGGCTCTTTTCCATCCCCGCCCAGAGCATCAATGTTGTGATACATCCCCAGAGCGTCGTGCACTCCTTTGTGGAGCTTCAGGATGGGTCGGTCCTCGCTCAGCTTGGGACACCCGATATGCGGGGTCCAATCGCCTATGCGCTGGCCCACCCTGAGCGCTTGCCTCTGGACTTGCCCCGTCTGGATGTGGTGAGCATGGGGCGTCTCGACTTCGAGGCGCCTGATCGCCAACGTTTTCCAGCCTTGGACCTTGCCTATGAGGCATTGCGGGTGGGCGGAACGGCGCCAGCGATTCTCAATGCCGCCAACGAGGAGGCTGTGGCTGCCTTTCTAGCAGATCGGTTGCCTTTTGTTCGCATCGTAGAGGTCGTGCGCGAGGTGCTGGAGCGCGTTGAGTCTGAGTCTGCACAGACCCTCGATGCGCTTCTGGAGGCTGATCGTCTCGCGCGCATCGCGGCCAAGGGCATGATCAGTTAAATGGTTTTGGGCAAAATTTGGCGTTTGCCCATTGAGCTAGACTATGATCACTGCGGGTAGCAGCGGCCTTTCGTAAGCGTGGACAGCAGAAGAGGCTCGATTTTCCCACCATTTGGTCGCTGCCGGTGAACGCAGTGCCATGGATCGTGTAAGCGCATATTTACTTGCCAAACGACACCTCCGCCGGCCGGAAGGCCGCCATCAGGCCAGGCGTGCGGAAGTGGTGATGGAGACGCTCGCTGCCTATGCAGGGGGCGATGGGGAGCTGTGGGCGGTGATGGGTTTGCTCTCCGCCGTCGACAGCGAGTATGCCGCACATAACCCTCAAGCTCGCGGCAAGGTAGCCAGCCAGCAGGCTGCCTTGGAAGGCCTGGATAGCGATCTTTGCGCGGCCTTGCGCTATCAGGCGTGTGGCAGAAAGGTAGAGCGTATCCAGGGGGCGTTGGCTCTGACGTGGGCTCTGCTGGAGCGAGTGCCACGCCGAGGGATCGAGTCGCAGCGTGTTGCCCTCATGGAGCGCCTCACGCGCGAGCTTGAGCTAGAGCGTGGCCGAGGCGACGCTCTCTCTGACCGACTTGACGTGGGGATGGATGCCCTGGGGCTCAAGGCGCCAGGTGGAGATCTTTCCCCATGGATCGATGGTGCTCTGGAGGCGCTGATTGCGCTTGGAGGGGAGCGACCCTAATGGCACAACGACGAAACAAGCCGCCCACGGGCCCCACATCACCTGCGATGCTTTCACTGCTGGACTTTCACGAGGGGCTGCACCTCAAAGACACCCCCTTGTGGTTTGACGCGCAAGAGCCCAAGGAGCTCTGTTTCGTTAGCAGCGCTATGGTGCCCGGCGGATATCGCCACGGCAAAGTACTCACCACGGCGACCACAGCGGAGTTGATGCGTGCCATGGGAGCCGCATACGGTCGTGGTCGGCGGGTCCATGAGCCACAGATCCTCGTGACACCTTTTGGGCGCCCCTTCTCTTTGGGGCAGCTGAGGCTCGAACTTTTCCCCTCGGGCTATGTTCTGGGTGCCTCTTCCCTCTTGATAGAACATCAAAACAAGCGCGTGGTTTACGCTGGGCAGCTGAGCGTGGCTCCCCACGGCCTAGCGGAGCGCTTGGAGGCGCGCCGCTGTGATCTCTTGGTGCTGCCCTATCCCCGCGGGGTTAGCGACAGCGACGTGCCTACAGAAGAAGAAGTCACCGCTGACATCGTGAGCTTTGTTGAGGAGTCCTTTGATTGTCGCCAGGTCCCCGTCCTGCTTTGTCCGCCCTTGGCTGCCGGACCTCAGGTGGCCCACGCGTTGGCGAAGAGAGGCATCAGCCTCAAGCTCCACCGCCACCTCTTCGCTGCCTTTCGCGTCTACGCTCGTCTTGGTGGACTGCTAGATATGTCGCGTATGCGGCGCTACCGTGGGCAACTCGACGTTGTGCGGAGACCCGAGGCCTTGTTGTGGCCTGTTGGCTTGCACCAATCGCCCGCCCTCGCCAAGCTCTCACGTGCGCGCCGAGCGGTGGTTGGGGCGCGGGCGGCAGAGCCTGCTTACCGGGCTGATCTGGGCTGCTGCGCAGGCTTTGTGCTTGGTCCTCGTGGAGGCGTTGAGGGCTTGATCGAGTACATCAAGGCTTCAGGCCCGCGTCAGGTGGTTTTCGTGGGGGGCGAGCCGGACGCTGACCTGAGAGCCGCCATCGCCGCGGCCGGGGTTGACGTGTGTCACCTAGGGCCGACCGAGCAACTCTCGCTGGATCTCTAGATCTTACACCAGGAACGTCCAGGAATTTCGTGCCCTTTGCACCCAAGTCGTTCTTGCAATTTACGATCGTGGCGCGGCTTGTCCCTCAGAGCTATAGTGCAGCCGATGTTTGGACTCTCTTTTTGGGAAATCGCATTAATCTTCATTGTGGCCCTTGTGGTTCTGGGGCCCAAGCGTCTACCTGACGCCGCTCGTGTACTGGGCAAAGGCCTGCGTTCACTGCGTCGGGCCTCCACCGACATTCGTTCGGTCATCGAAGAGCCTCTACGTGAGGTCCAAGAGCCCCTGCAAGAGATGCGTGATGAACTCTACAGCGCCGTCAACACCTTCAGCGAGGACGTAGCACAGAGCGTGCGCGATGTTGGTGCGGAGGAGCATGAGATCGCGGACAGCCCTCGCATCGCCTCGACCACTCCCTTTGACGCTCCAGAGGGGCAGGACGATGAGGGGCAGGACGATGAGGGGCAGGACGATGAGGGGCAGGACGATGAGGGGCAGGACGATGAGGGGCAGGACGACGAGGGCGGCGAGGCGCACACGGAATCTGGCCCTTCGCTCCTCGCGGCTGGGCCTGAGCCGGAGCTGCAAGCAGGCGTTCGTTCAGCGACGGAAATACAAGCTTCAGCCTCTAGCAAGCACAAAGAGCCTTCATGAGCGACGAAGTGATGAGCTTCACAGCGCACCTCACGGACCTTAGGCGCCGACTCAGAAATGCGATGATCGCCGTGGTCGCGGGCTTCATCATCGCCTATACATTCTCGGATCTACTCTTCATTCTGCTCGCTCAGCCGCTGATTCACGCCTGGTCCGAGGCTGGGCTAGGTGCACCGAAGCTACACTTCGCGAGCCCCGTTGAGCCTTTCTTCACCTATATCAAAGTCGCGCTTATTGGCGGGATCTTCATTGCAGCACCCGTGATCTTCTATCAAGTCTGGTTATTTGTCGCGCCAGGGCTCTACAAGAAAGAAAAACGCTACGCGATCCCCTTCACGTTGTTTTCCGCGCTCTTCTTCATGGGTGGCGCGTCCTTTGGCTACTTCATCGTCTTTCCCTACGGCTTCCGTTTCTTCCTTGGCTTCGCCCAGAAGAACTTGGGCAAGATACAAAAGCTCTTTGGCAAAGAGATTAATATTGGCCTCAAGCAGACTTTCGAGCTGCAGCCAACGTTGATGATGGGTGATTACTTTGCCCTGGTGTGGCGGCTCTTGTTCGCCTTTGGTCTTATCTTCGAGCTTCCCCTCGTGATCTGCTTCTTGGCGATGGTGGGGTTGGTAGATCACAAGCGGCTTTGGAAGTGGAACCCCTACTTCATCGTCCTGTCCTTCGTTGTTGGTGCGTTGTTGACGCCACCAGAGCCGGTGACGCAGGTGATGATGGCAGGGCCGCTGATCGTCCTTTACAACCTCAGCATCGTCTTTGCTTGGTACTTTGCACGCCGAAGGCGGCCCAAGTAGCTACTTGGAGGGAGTGGCTGGCGGGGTCGCTGGGGCGGGTGCCACATCTGGGCTTGGGGCGACTGGGTTTGGTGTGGCCGCGGAGCTTGGTGTGGCCTGCGCCGCTGACGTATCCCAACGATCTGCTCGTCCATCACCTGTGTCGTCATGGCCAACACGGGCCAGCTTGCCATCACGATAATGTTCCCAATAATCTATTTGCCCGTTAGCGTCGCTGTCCCGCTCGACGCTCGTGAGCTGAGCATTTGTGTAATGTTTCCAGATATCGGCTTTGCCATCGTAGTTGGTGTCGAGGTCCTCGCGGGCGAGCTGGCCCGCACGGTAGATGCGCATCAGATCGACACGGCCGTCAAAGTCGAGATCCATCTCCGTCAACACCAACTGTGTGCCGCGGAAGTGCTTGTAGAGATCACGTTTTCCGTCGAAGTTTATATCCTTTATCTCACAGCTGAGCGCTCCACCGCGATACATCTTCCACAGATCAGGCTTGAGGTCACGGTTGAGGTCCCAGGTCTTGGTCTGGGCGCCGCTCTCCTCGCAGGCGCTACGGTCCACCTTTGGCAGAGCCTTGGCGGACTGGGCTCCCTTGCTCGTCGTTCCCGGTTTATTGCCATTACAGGCCATCAGCGCGAGGGAGAGAACGGCGATAGCTTTCGTTGTGCTCATGGTCATGCTCCTAGATGACGTCGGTGGAAATGATGAACCATTCAGAACCCACTCCGTCGTCTTTCGTTTCCTTTGGTTCGCGACTACGCGAACGTTTAGATGGGCATCCTCTCACGTGAATCGGAACCAGAGGAAGAGGAAGAGTCCCATCAACGCGCACCACATGGCCAGCGCGTAGATTGTGTGTCGTGTTTGTAGGCTGGAGATGCTGCCCTCGATCTCGGCTGGTGTTCGATTGCCAGCGAGGGTGGGGCCATGGGCCTTGGCTGTGGCAAGGTCTATCCTCAGCTCTTCGATCCGAGCGGTTCGGATTGAGCGCGCATGACAGATCGGCAGCATCGAGGCCAAGAGCAGCGCGCCAAGGAAGCCAATGATGACGCGAATACGTGGGCGATTAGTGAACCATCCATCGAGCAGAACAAAGGAGCTGCGAGGGCGGGCTGGTTGTCTTTTGCTTGCCGGACGAGCCGCAGTGGGATGGGCATGCTCACCGCTGTGAGAAGAGGTGGGTTGCCAGGTGCCGCTGCGGACGGGGTTGTCATCAGCGGTCTCCTTTCGTGCGAGGGCCTGATCGACCACTGGTGCCTCAGCGGGAACCTCTGTAACCCCACCAACAAGAGGTGCCAGCGCCGCCTCCATCGGCGTTTCTTCTGTGGCATGTGGCGTCGGCGTGGGTTCGTCGATATCCAGCGCCCCCATGTCGAGCTCGTCCCCCTCTGGGGGCATGAAGCTCGCGTCGCTTACAGCATCTCTTGAGGTCTCTTCACTCTCCGCCTCTGTTCCCTCGTCGGTGCCATCGAGCATCATCAGCGCGTCAGCATCAAGGGCGTCGAGATTGAAGCCTTCAGTCGCAGGGGATACCAGCACTGGCGGGGGAATGGGGAGGTTGACGGTGCTCTCGGTGCCATCGAGCCCCACAGCCCCATCGGTGATCACCGAGTTGGTTGCAATGAAGCCTCCCGGACCCTCGAGGACGACCTTGTCAGGGCCATCCGGCACAGCGATTCCATCATCGGGACTGGATTGCACACTGGAAAACCCGCCCGAGCTGTCGTCGAGGTTGATCTTCTGGGGACTCCCGTCCATCTCCATCGCCCCTTGAGCGATGGAGCTATCGGCGGCGGCGAAGCCGCCGGTGGCGAAACCACCAGAGTCGTCGAATTCGATCTTTTCTTCTTTGCCCCCCAGCGCCAACCCACCATCGGCGATGGACGCATCCGTCCCGATGAAACCACCCGGGTCTTCGAGCTGCTGCGGCTCCTCTTTGAACTCTGGAGTCTCAGCGGCCATTTTCATCATATGGGCACCCATACCCATGATGGTGCGTGAGCTGCGTAGCGGGGATTTCTGCGCGATGGGTCTGTTGGCCTCGCCGGCTTCCACCTCATTCCCCTCGCCATCGAGGACACTGTAATCAGCGCCCACACCTATGATCTGGGCACCCAGGGCGCATGCGTCC
>JAFCZD010000889.1 GCA_019314525.1 Deltaproteobacteria bacterium | reverse complement strand
GACGGCGTGCAGCTGCATGGTGCCCACGGGTATCTTCTCTCGCGCTCCATCAGCCCACGTCATAATCGCCGCAAGGACGCCTTTGGTGGCGACTTCGAAGGGCGGCTGGCGCTGCTCGAGGCCGTCTACGCGCGGGTTCGCGCAGCTGTGGGCGACGACTTCCCCGTGATCATCAAGCTCAACGCCCATGATGGGCGCCCCGGCAAGGGAAGCGAGGGGTTGAAGGTTGAAGAGGCGATCGAGATCGGGCGCCGCCTCGAAGCCTGGGGCATCGACGCCATCGAGGTCTCCGCTGGGACAGGGGACGAGGGTTTGGGTTTTTATCCCAACCGCGGCGATATTCCGGTGGACCTATCGAAGCGTTTCTTGGCTCGTGAGATGCCCTTCCTCAAGGGCGTGCTGCCCGCCCTAGGGCCCATTCTCCGTCAGGCGGCCAAGAAGGTGGCCCTTGAAGAGGAGGCCTATTTTCTGCCCATCGCGCGGCGCTTCGCTCAGGCCTTGAAGGTGCCGATCATCGCCGTCGGTGGCTTCCGCTCTCTCGCGCTGGCAGAGCGCGCGCTCCAAGAGGGCGTGGCCATGGTGGCCTTGGCGCGCCCCTTGGTGGCCCAGCCCGATTTACCTCGTCGGTGGCGTGAGGGCAGGGTGCAGCAGGCGAGCTGCACGTCATGCAACCGCTGCTTCCTTCAGGTGGGCCTCGGTGAGCCTTTGCGGTGTACAGGGCTTGGCTCGAGGTAGGCGCCTTGTAGGTTTCAGCCGGGATGCGGGGCTTTTTCCCAACGCGCAGCTTGCTCGCTGGCCTCCGCGATGGAGCGATATTTGTAGACTCCTGGCGGATAGCGCTTTGGTGCGAGGAGCGCGGCGAGCTGCCAGACTGCGCGTATGCGATGGACGAGGCGGGGGTCTTCGGGGTCGCACCAGGTCGCTTCCTCCGCTTCTCGAAGGTCGCGGAGTTTACGTATGGGCATCACACTCCTCGTCTTCGAGCTCAAAGCGCTCCTTCAGCTTTTCGGCGTCTGCCTTATCTTGGAGGCGAACGGTGTTGCGTTTCATGCGGTAGAGCATCTTTGGCGTCGCGACTCGCGCCGGGATCCCTTCGATTTCGGTCAGCTCAGATTCGATCTCTTCGTAGGAAAAGGCCTCACCAAGGCGAGCTAGGATATCGATGTGAAAGTTGCCTCTCGGGGGGATGTATTGGATAGCCGGGTAAGCACCGTTCAGATCATCTGAGGAGATTAGAGCGATATCTGGGTCTTCAAAGAGAGAAGTCAGCGCTTCTCGAAGCCGACCAATATTCGAACTCGTGGGTTCGACGAAGATGTCGATATCAGCTGTCGCCCGAGCGAGACCGTGCAAATTGAGCGCGACACCCCCAACAATGACATAGCGTACGTCGAAGTTAGCAAGCGCTTGAAGGATCTCCAGGAGGATCTCGACGTCCATGAAACCAGGATACCATCGAAGCGACGCTGTCGGCTATACCCGGGCTTGGAGAGCCTTGGGAGTCTCGCTATGTGATTCCCATCACAAGTCTTCTGATCAAGAACTTGAAAACTATCCAAAAAAGATGGTATCAGGGCCCATTCCAATTTTTTTTAACCCGATAGAAGGAGTAGGAACATGAAAAGAATGCTTAGTCTCTGTGCAGCAATGACGCTTGTGATGTCTTTCGTGGGTTGTGGCGATGATGACGAGGCTGAACTGACGGCTCACTGCGAAAAGGTCGTCACCTGTGACATCACCAACCAAGAGATGCTTTGCGATGGCGCTTGCAAGGCCATGCAGACCTGTGACCCTGCTTGCGCCATGGACGGAACAGAGTACTGCGACCCATGCACAGGAACCTGCACCGCAGTCCCAGAAGTGAAGACTTGCGACCCCGCTTGCACAGCACCCCAGGTTTGTAACCCGACCACGGGAGCCTGCATGGACGTCCCAGCTCCTCCTGTGTGCACGCCCGCATGTGGCAGCGACGAAGTCTGCACGTACTAGCTTGTACGGCGCGTTCTAGCTCTCACGTGATTTGACCTCGCCGCTTGGGCTCACGATCTCACGCTACCTGCCTGCAGACTCGTGACGCCTCCCTACCTTCCTACACGCCTCCCTACACGCGCCCTACACCAGGGCACTCTTTCTCCACCTCACCGATGTTGCCTCTGAAGCACTCCCAGAAGGGAAACGTTCGACATTGCACTGGCCTGACCTCGTAGATGCTGCATTGAGTCTTCGTCGGATCAAAGAACGCGCATCTGAAGCCGCCCAGGTAGGGGATCTCCTTGATGCTGTGGCGATGCCTCGTTCTGTTTAAATAGGCCTCTTCGAACGTTTCCGTGTCCAAGTCCAATGCGTCCGCCATGGCCTGCAGCTCTTGTGGGCTGACCCAGACATATCCGCT
>JAFCZD010000265.1 GCA_019314525.1 Deltaproteobacteria bacterium | reverse complement strand
ACTCCGCCGCGCCCTCTCAAAAAAGAAGCCGGCGAAGGTTGGGCTGCGCTTGGTTGGGTTGCCTGGGGGAGCGAGGGTCACCATCGAGGGCGTGATTCATCGAGAGCGACCCCTACGCCTGCCCAAGAGCAACAAAAGCACCCTGCGCTTGGAGGTGCGCGCCAAGGGTTATCAACTCTTCGTGCGCAAGATACCAACGAAGCGCACGCCAAGGGTCCTGACGATCAAGCTGCTCGCTGCACCCAAGACCAACAAGACCGACAAGACCGACAAGACCGACAAGACCGACAAGACCGACAAGACCGCGCCCAAAAAGCCCAAGAAGCTGCAAAAGGGCTGGATCGTGGATCCTGTGATCAAATAGCTCTAGACGTTATTTAGCGAGGCAAAAATGGTCCCCCTCAAACGATTGTGGTTCGGTGTCATGGCGCTCACCCTGATGACGCTGCTCTTTGGTCAAAGCGCCAACGCCGAAGAGACCAACCCGGCGAGCATCGCCAAAAAACACAACGCCGCTGCCAAGGATTTTTTCAATTTGGGGAAATTCGCAGAGGCCGCCAAAGAGTACGAGAAGGCCTACCAGGCGAAGAATATTCCCGGGTTTCTCTACAACCTGGCGCAATGTCATCGCCGCATCGGAGGCCTACCCTCGCTCAAGAAGGCGAAGTTCTACTTCGAGAGCTTCTTGAACAATACGGTGGATACCGAGAGTCGCAACACAGTGCAGACCGAGATCGCGGAAGTGGCGCGGGAGATCAAGCGACTCGAAGGGCAGCAAAAAGAAGAAGACAAACCCAAAGGCATCGACGAGCCCGGCCAGACCCGAGCGTTTGACCTAACCCCTATTGCCAACACCCAGGCTGGTGGCCCAAATCCCGTAGAGGGTGTGTCAGGCACCAAGCCCTTCTACTGCACTTGGTGGTTTTGGACCGTCGTAGGCGTCGTCGCTGTGGGCACCACGGCCACCGTCATCGCTGTGCAGCCCACAGATATCTCCCCCATTGCTGGCACGCTCGATCACGTGCATCTCAACTAGACGACCCACGAGGAGCCCGAGAGATGACCATCCATAAGCGAGCTGCTCTGCCTGCCCTCGCCATGTTTTGCCTGGGGAGCCTCGCCTCTTGCGAGGGTGATAAACCCACCCAGTTGGTTCTTTCCATCGCCACCGATCTTCTTGTTCCCAATCAACTCGACTCTGTGGCCGTTCACATCGACCACCTGGAGACGAGCATCGAAAAGAGCTACGCGCTCGACACGACCACGGGCTATGCGCTGCCTGGCACCCTTGCGATTTCTGCAGGCGCAGACCCTAACGAGAAGGTGCTGATCACCGTCAAGGGCATCAAGGGGGGCCACGAGGTCGTGAGTCGCCAGGCCCGCACGCATTTCATCAAAGACCGCCTGCTGCTCTTGCGCATCACCCTGCTCATACGCTGCAAAGACCTCACGTCACCCTGCGCCAGTGAACAAACCTGCGGAGAACATGGCTGCCAGTCCATCGATGTCGATCCGGCGACGCTGCCTGACTACAACGAGAAGGAGGCGCTCGAGGGCTTGGACGCGGGGTCTGGCGCTGGCGACTTCACCCTTGCCGATGCTCAGGAGGGCGGGCCTACCGAGGCCACCATCCGCGATCTCCCGCAGCCTGATAGCAACACCTGCGGCAATAAGATCAAAGACGGGCATGACCAATGCGACGATCAAGACCTCGGGTCGCCACCTGCCACCTGTGAGTCCAAGGGATTGACCGGCGGGACCATCGCCTGCACCGACGAGTGTCGGCTCGACCTCTCAAACTGCCAGACGAGCGCTTTTGCGTTGATCCAGCCCGGCAACTTCACCATGGGCTCTCCTGTAGACGAGGCCTGTCGCGTCACGGACACCAATTTTAGCGAGACGCCCCATGAGGTATCACTGACGCGGCCTTTTGAGATCGCTATCACTGAGGTCACTCAGGCACAATATAAGGCGCTGCTCAACGACGAGCCCTCCTTCAACAAACCCTGTGGTGGCGACTGCCCCGTGGAAAGTGTGAACTGGAACCAGGCCGCTGCCTACTGCAACGCGCTCTCAGAACAGGTCGGACTCGCCCGCTGCTACACCTGCACTGGGGCTTCGACAAGCACGACGTGCACGGAGGCAAGCGACTACGAGGGCAAGGATATCTACAGCTGCCCCGGCTATCGCCTGCCCACCGAGGCAGAGTGGGAGTATGCCTACCGCGCTGGCAGCACGACGCCCTTTTATGTCAGCCAAAACTGCGATGGCACCTTGGATACACCCTGCGACGATTTACAGGAAAACTACGATAAGATCGGCTGGTGTGGCCAAAACTCCGCCGGTGCGATTCACCCTGTGAAGGCCAAAGAGCCCAACGCCTGGGGCCTTTACGACATGGCGGGCAATGTTTGGGAGTGGTGTCACGACTGGTACGCCAAAGATCTTGGTGGCTCCTTCGCCTCTGATCCTGTGACGACCTGCTCCAAGGACTGTATGTTGAGGGTGTCGCGGGGTGGCTCCCATGAAGAAGGCTTCAGCTACATGCGAGCAGCCATCCGCAACCGCATGGACCCAGATCGAGAGATGGACCACGTCGGCTTCCGCTGCGTACGAACGCGTCAATAGTCTGGACTTTCCGCCGAGGCTACGACCTCCTCCTGTGACTCATGGATAAGACCCCCCAGGCCAAGCTCAATATCAAAGCCAAGCTCAATATCAAAGCCGAGCTGCTCACCGGAGTGGTCCTCTTTTTTCAGAGCGCGCCAGCGGTGATGGGCGTGGGCACAGTGGCGTTTTCTGCGTTTGGCCCGAACTACTTCGCACGCGGCATGCAGGCTGCCATCACCGCGGCAGGCTTGTCTGTGGTGCTCGCGGCGATCTTCGGCGGAACACGCTTTCAGTGGACCAACCCGCGGGTCACCCTCGCGGCGGTGTTCGGCGCGTCCGCAGCCGCTTTGATGGGCGATGCACGCGTGGCAGAGGTGGTGGCCCAGAGTGGAGGGTCAAGCGAAGCGCTGGTCATGACCCTGCTCTTCTTCAGCGTGTTTTTAGCGGGCATCTTTCAGGTTCTCTTCGGTATCTTCCGCCTCGGACAGCTGATCAAATACATGCCCTATCCCGTCATCGCGGGCTTCATGAACGGCATCGCCGTGATCTTGGTCATTGGACAGCTGCCGAAGCTCGTGGGCATGGGGCGCTTGAAGCAGCTATTGGGGCTCTTCGATGGCAGCGCCGTCTTTGGCTGGCAACCCTTGGTGGTGGCTGCATGCACCTACGCCACCGTGATCTTCGTTAGGCAGCTGCGCAAGTCCATCCCCCCGGCTATCGTGATCCTCTGCGCCGGCACCGGCCTCTACCACCTGGCACACGACCTCTCGCACGCGCGCTTTGTAGTGCCCACCTTGACCGCCATCAGCGGGGGGCTGCCCACGCCTGCGGAAGGTTGGGCCTTCGTGCAGCTGCTGAGGCAGCCTGAGGGCTTGTCCCTGCTAGGTGGGGTTGTGGGCACAGCGTTCACCCTCGCCCTCATCGGGTCGCTGCAGTCTCTCGTCAGCGCCACCTTGGCCGACTCCCTCAGTCAATCGCGGCATCGGAGCGACCGTGAGCTCATCGGCCAGGGCATCGCCAACGCGGTCAACGGCATCTTTGGCGGCCTAGCCGCTGGCGGCGCTGCCAGCCTCGTACCACCAGCGTATGCCATGGGTAGCCGCACAATCCTCGCGCGCGTGGTCGCTGGCGCGCTCTTTTTGGCGGTCTCCCTCGGGCTCGGTCGCGCGTTTGCCTTCGTGCCCGAGGTGGTGGTGGCCCTCGTGCTCTTAGTGCTGGCGGCCACGTTGCTCAATGATTGGACACGACAGCTCGTCCGCCGGCTCTTCACGACCAAGGACAAAAAGCGGCGGTGGCAACTCGTCGCCAACTTGGCCATCGCCCTCAGCGTGACGGTGCTGATCTTGACAGCAGGCATGGTGATCGCTATCGGCGTCGGCGTTAGCGCCTCGCTCTTGCTCTTCATGCGAACTGTGGGTCAACGCGTGATCCGGCGCCATTACCACGGAGACCGCGTGCACTCACGGGTGCGTCGTCCACCGGAGATGGCCGAGCTGCTCGAGGAGCATGGCCGGAGCATCGAGGTCTTCGAGGTGCAAGGTCCGATCTTCTTCGGCAGCTCTGACGAACTGGCTCGACGTATTGAGGAGCAATCTGAGGTCGCCGAGACGATCATCCTCGACCTTCGGCGCGTCAATGACATCGACAGCACCGGCGCGATGATCCTCTCTCGGCTCGACAAGGTGCTCGCCTCCAAGGGCAAAGTGCTGGCGTTGAGCTACCTGAGCGAGGGACAGGAGATGCACCGCTTTCTGGCGGACATGGGATTTTTGAACGAGGGCATCAAAGAGCGCATCTTTGACGACACGGATTCAGCGCTGGCCTGGGCCGAGGACAAGATCCTGATGGGCGTGCAGGGGAGTCAGAAGACCCATGGCACCATCGACATCCGCACAGCGAGCGTGATGAAGGGCATCAAAGACGAGCGCGTGATGGCGCTGATGAGCGATCTTCTCGTGAAAGAGAGTTATGAACCTGGTGAGAAAATCCTCGCCGACGGAGATACCGGAGATCGCCTCTTTTATTTGATCAGCGGCCGAGTAGCCGTAACCAAAAGGCTCCCGGACCGCGAGCTAAGGCTGCTCAGCCTGCGACCGGGCACCGTCTTTGGAGAGATGGCGTTGCTGGCTGGCGAACCGCGATCAGCCGACGTGCACGCCACAACTGAGGTGACGTGTTTAACCCTCAGCCAGGACGCCTTTGAAAAACTCTGCGTCGAGCGGCCGGAGATCGCTATCAGCATGTTGCTCAACATCTCCCGCGAGATGAGCCGCCGCCTCTCTTCCATGGGCAAGACGCTGCAGGATTTGGAGGAGTAGGCCCTCTGCGTCGCGCCCTGGCTCATCGCGAGGACGTCTTAAGCACCCTGGGCCATGATCGACGTCACTGCCAGCATGTCGACGACATCGTCGACGCTGCACCCGCGGGAGAGATCGTTCACTGGCCAATTGAGCCCAGAGAAGATCGGCCCAATGGCGCGGGCGCCCGCCAGGCGCTCCACCAGCTTATAGGCGATATTGCCAGCCTCGAGGCTGGGAAAGACCAGCACGTTGGCTTGGCCCGCCACTGGGCTCTGGGGCGCCTTCAGGGCCGCCACGCTCTGGACGAGGGCTGCGTCCACCTGTAGCTCACCGTCAACCACCAGCTCGGGCGCGCGCTTTTTCACTTCAGCCAGCGCTCGCTGCACTTTTTCCACGCGTTCATGCTCTGCGCTGCCATGGGTGGAAAACGAGAGCAGCGCCACCCGCGGCTCCATCTCACAAAGCTCTCGCGCGACGCGGGCCCCGGCGATGGCGATCTGCGCGAGCATAGCGGGTGAGGGCTCGGGGTTGAGGGCGCAGTCGGCAAAGACGAGGGTTCCGCTCGCGCCAAAGCTCGCGCCTTGCGGCAGGTGCATCATGAAGGAGCTAGCGATGGGGCCCAAGCCCGGCCGCAGCTTGCGCACGCGCAGGGCAGGATCGATGGTCTTTTGGGTGGAGGTGCGAGCGCCGCCGAGCAGCCCATCCACTTGGCCCGTGTACAGCAACAGGGTGCCAAAGAGCAGCGGCTCCTTCAGCGCCTCGAGGGCTTGATGCAGGGGTGGGGCGTGGCTGCCACGGGCTTTTTGGTAGCGTTCAGCGAGCACCTCACGCCGCGAGTCGCGTCGCGGGTCCACGAAGGCAATGCCTTCCAGGGAGACGTCGGCGTCTCGAGCGGCAGAAGCGATAGCCTCGGCGTCGCCCAGCAAGAGAGGCTCGGCGATGCCCTCGCGTTTTGCGATGCATGCCGCGGCGATGATGCGCGGCTCGTCCCCTTCGGGCAGCACCACACGAGCGGGGCGCGTGCGTGCTCGTTGGCGTAGGCGGGAGATGAACTCGGTGGGTGCGCTCATGATGGTTCTCCTAACAAAATCCAGCGCCGCCGAAAACTCTCATTCTTCTGCTCAGCAAAGAGCATCAGAAGACCTCTCTCCTTGTCTGCTTCATCACAGACCGCTATCAAGGCGCGTGCCCAACGACTCCTCTAGCCTCTTGCGCCGCCTCGCTCTCTACTATTTCTTCACCTTTGGGGCGCTGGGCTGGTTCTTTCCGCAGCTGCCGATCTTCGTCGAGCGCGCCGTGGGCGTCGCTTGGGTCGGCGCGGTGATGGTCGCCTTCCCGCTCTTCGGGCTGCTCACGGCGCCCCTCTGGGGTTATACCGCCGATCGTTACCGCGCCAGCGCCCGCTTGCTGGTGGGCACCACCGCCGCGATGGCGCCTGTGGTGTTGCTCTACTCGGGGGCGCGGAGCTTCAGCACGCTGCTCTTGATCACCACCCTCTTCGCCTTGTTGCGAGCCCCCCAGGTTCCTCTCGCAGACGCCCTCGCGCATCGCCAGCTCGAGGGTGAGCACCATCGCTTCGCGCGCTGCCGCATCTGGGGATCTGTAGGCTTTGTCTTATTTGCCGCCGTGAGCGGCAGCCTGGGCGGAGTCGACGCGGGAGCCGCGTATCTGGTAACCCCGGCGCTCTGCTATCTCCTCGCCGCCGGAGCCATGGTAGGGGTCGTGGAACCTGTGGGTTTGAGCCCACGCATGAGTGTAGGTCGGGAGGTTCTGGCTTTGATGCGGCGCCCCACCATGTGGCGCGCCCTCGCTGGCGTGCTGGTCTACTACAGCGGACATTCACTCTTCGATGCCTATTTTGGTTTGCATGTGGCGGCCCTTGGCCTGCCCGCTGGACACGCGAGCCTGGGTTGGAGCTTTGGTGCGTTGGTAGAGATTGGCATGATGATCGTGGCTCCCACCCTCCTCGCTCGGGTAGAGGGGCGGCGAATGTTGACGCCTGTCTCGTTGCTCGCCGCCTTGCGTTGGGCTCTAACGAGCGTCGTGCGAAACCCGCTCTTGTTGATCGCGGTCCAGGGGCTGCACGGGTTCTCTTTTGGTCTTTGGTATTTGAGTATTATCCACCACTTGCAGGCATCTACGAGCCCTAGCCTTCGAGCCAGCGTGCAGGGGGTGACGGTCGCGGTCTGGGGAGCAGCGCAGGTGATGGGTTATGGCCTGGGGGGCCTTCTGCTCAGACAATGGCCCACCACCACGCTCTATCACAGCGCCGCGCTGATTTCTCTGGTGGCGGCGGGGCTCTTCCTGCTCGTGCCTGCGGCGCGGAAGGAGACCCATCAATGACAGATGAAGGAGAGGTTGCCACGAGCCGTGAGACGCCCTTCAAGCGGCGAATCCTCATTGGGTTGCCCCAAGACTAGCGCGTAAGTTACGAGCCAAAAGCTAGAGGCCGGACACCTCGGGGAGCTGATCTTGCCGTGCCCTGAGAGCTTCGATCTCTGAGGCATCAACGGTGCCCAAGAGTTGTACGCGCGCCTTTTGCGTGCGCTGGGTCTCTGTATCGATGGCGGACACCTGGAGGATACCGTTGGTGTCCACCTCGAAGGTGACCTTGATCTCGACCTTGCCTCGGGGTGCCTCACGCAGCTCGTCGAGCACGAGCTGACCCAAAGGCTCGTTGTCCGCAAAGACACGTGCTTCTCCCTGACAGACCTGGATGCGCACCACCTTCTGGTTGCTCTGGCCCGTGGAGAATCGTCGTGTTTGCTCGAGAGG
>JAFCZD010000264.1 GCA_019314525.1 Deltaproteobacteria bacterium | reverse complement strand
CGTGTCGCCCGCGCGTCTGCCACCGTTTGCCATCGCGAAAGAGACGGATCATTGGGTCTGCACTTCGACCACATCCTCGACGCCGACCGTGCTCTCATTCGCGGTGTGGTGGTTGGGCTCCTGAAAAAGGGTTTCGCCGCTGTCTGAAGGCTCGCATTGACCCCCTCGCATCAGGCGGATAGGCTCGCATTTTAGGGGACACGGGTGGTCGAAGGAGGCCCGGGCAAGATGCTTTCCTATTTGCGCGAAAAGAACATTCACACATGGTTGGGAGGGGTCCTTCGTCACCAGGTGCAGTCGTTGCTGACGCGAGATGGCTTCAGCGGACCAAAGCACATCCTCTTTTCCGTCTGTGATCACTATGAGCCGCTTTGGGGAGAGGCCTCGGACGAGGTGGGTACTCGGCGCGTGCAAGCTTGGCTCGATCGCTATCCCGAGATGGTGGCGCCTTTTCGCGATGCGGACGGGCACCACCCAAAGCACAGCTTCTTCTTCCCCGGCGAGGAGTATCGTCCCTTCTTTCTCGATGGCTTGGCGCAATTGGCCAAGGCGGGGTTGGGGGAGGTGGAGTTGCATCTACACCACGCCGATGACAACGCGGCGAACCTACGAAAGACCATCGCTGAGTACTTGCAGATCTACGCCAAACATGGGCATCTGAGCCGCGATGCTTCGGGCCGCCTGCGCTATGCGTTCATCCACGGCAACTGGGCCTTGGCTAATGGACACCCCTCGGGAAAGGACTGTGGTGTAGACGAGGAGCTGCCGCTGCTCTTCGACACCGGCTGCTACGCCGACTTCACCTGGCCAGCAGCTCCAGACCCCGCTCAGCCACAGATCGTCAACAAGATCTACTGGCCCCTTGGCCAACTAGAGCGGCGACGTGCCTATGATGGGCCCTTTGAAGAGGCGCGCGTGGGTCATTGGCACAAGGACCGCTTGCTCTTCATCGAGGGGCCCCTGACCTTGACCCTCAAGCGCGGCAAAGTGCCCGTGCGCCTCGAAAACGGTCATATCACAGGGAACGATCCAGCGTCGCCTTCTCGCGTCAAGAGCTGGGTGGGACAGAACATCCACATCTGCGGTCGCCCCGATTGGATCTTCATCAAAGTCTACACTCACGCAGCCCCAGAGAAGGTTGCTGAGTCATATCTTGGCGAAGGCGGGCGCATGCTCCATAGCGAGCTCACCTCACGCTACAACGATGGGGAGAGGTACCGGCTGCACTACGTCACGGCTCGTGAAATGTACAATATTTCTGTGGCAGCGATGGAGGCGAAGAGCGGCGATCCCAACGACTACCGCGACTACCTCCTGCCCCCTCCACCCGCAGCTGCTGGCTGACGGACGTAGGCTAAGGCTCTTCAACGCATGTTTGCGCTCCCGCCACTGCTCCTGCTCTTCTTTTTTATCTATGTCAGGCCACAGGAGTACTACGAGTTTCTGCGTGTTATCCCATGGTTGCACATGCTCTACGGCTTCACGCTGCTCGGTTATATGGTGGACGTCAAGCTCAGCCTGACGCGTCCAAAGATGCCGCCTCACACCCCATGGATCATTGCCTTTGTCCTCTGGGTCATCGTCGCCACCGCCATCCAGGCGCCCCAAACATTGCAGGGATCCATTGTTGAGGTGGGGCTCTTCGTCTTGTTGGGTTTTCTTGCGGGCAACGCGGTTCAGTCATTACGCGCCCTCAACAAGATCGCCATGATGGTGACGGCGCTGATCTTGATCCTCGCCAGCATGACGATCTACCAGTCGCGTCAGGCGCCGGAGTGTATCAAAGCCAACCAGACTGCGGGTGATCCCACAGATCGTACAGGCACCCCTGATGGGCGCTGGTGTGAGCGTGCCTCCGACTGCAGCCCCCTCGATCCGGGCGCTACCTATTATTGTGAGCGCGTGGGAGCCATGGGGACCAACACCATTTATGGCCGCGCGCGTTATCGAGGGATCCTCAAAGACCCCAATGACCTCTCACTGACGATGGCCATTGGGCTGCCGCTGTTGATCGCCTTGATGCGACAGTGGCCCTCTCGGCGCTTGATCGGGTTTACTGTGGGGACGGCGGCGGTGGTCTTATGGGCGATCCTGCCCACTCAGTCACGTGGGGGACAGCTCGTCTATTTGACCGTGATGGGGATGCACTTTCTCTATCGCTTTGGCCTCAAGACCTCGCTCATCGCCGGGTTACCCGCGGCGCCCCTGGGCTTGGTGTTGATCGTGCTCAAGAGCAGCCGCGCTGACGCTGATGCGTCCTCTGAGGAGCGTGTGCTCTGCCAGTGGAACGCCCTGCGAATGCTCAAAGAAAACCCCATTACGGGTGTGGGTTACGGCCAGATTACCGAGCATTTTCGCCTCACAGCGCACAACGCCTACCTGCTGGCACCAGCAGAGCTCGGAATCGTTGGCACCGTGATTTGGTACGGGTTGGCCTACGTGACCTTCAAGACGCTTATCGCGGCGCGCTCCGCAGTGAAAGACAAGCCAGAGGCTCGGGCTGCCAAGTACTGGGCCGAGGCGATGCTGGCCTCACAAGTGGCGCTGCACATAGGCATCGCGTTTCTCTCTTTCTGCTATCACGCCGTCTACTGGATCTACATTGGGCTGGTGGGCGCTGTGTACAAGGCGGTGCAGAGCCACATGCCCGAGTGGGACGTGAAGTTCACCCGCCGTGACTGGGGCCTGCTCGGTGCCCTCACCAGCGCGATGCTTGGCTTTTGGAAGCTCTTCATCGAGTTCAAGTACCGTCGGCTTTAGCCGCTGACGCGGGGAGAGAAGATGAGAGAGGCTGTTGTTTCCGCCAGTCGCAGGGGCGCTTCCAGCGCCTGCCAGCAGAGTGTTGTCATCGCGCTCTTGGCGCTCGTCATAGGGTCTCCACGCCCCGTGCGCGCCGAGCTCTCGGCGCTGTGGGCCGTGGGCGAGAGCACCAAGGTCAAGGCCACACAAACCGAGCACCCCCTGCGCGCGAAGAACGCTATCTTTGATGGCAAGGTCATCAAGCTCTTTGGGCTGCGGAACGAAGTGGTCTCTTTTCAGCTGGTCCTTGTGGGTGGTTCGGAGGCCACAGAGGGGGTCACCGTGCAGCTAGCAGCTCTGGGCACGATCAAGAACGGGGCGGTCTCTGATGATCCAGACCGCTACTACCTCGAACGAAATATCGAGATCTTTGTCGAACACTATCTGCCCATTAAGCATCCCTCGCTGAAGATCGTTTGGAAGCCGTGGTCAGATTCGCAGCCGAAGCGCGCCCATTGGGAGGGGCTCATGCCCGATGGGCTCGTGCCACACCGCAAGCCTTTCAACGTCCCTGCACGACGCACCCAGGGAATCTGGGTTGATATTTACATCCCCAAGGATGCGCCTGCGGGGGTGCAACGGGGCGCAGCACGGATCAAGGCTGGATCTGGGCATTGTGGGCTGGGGAGCTGCGAGTTGCCCGTGGAGCTCGAGGTGCTGGACAAGAGCTTGCCCGACGAGAGCCACACCAAGACGATGCTCTACTTTTCTGGCGGCGAGAATGATCGCGATGCCATGCCTGCACGCTATTTCAAAGACGTCTGGGAGGTCGACGAGAAGAAGGTGCAGGCGTTGCGCGATCGTCACTACAAGCTTGGGCGTCGTCACCGCGTCACCATGTTCATCGGTGTCCTAGACAAGCCCGATGAGGCGCTGAAAGCTCGCCTCTCAGGCAAAGCCTTCACACGCGCTGAGGGGTATTATGGCCCAGGTGAAGGCCTGGGCCAGGACATCTACTCGATCTATACCTATGGGCTCAAGGACCTCGACACGGCGGCAGCGACGAAGTGGCAGAGCTTCTTCGCGCAGCACGCGCCCAAAGTGGACTATTTCTACTACACCCTCGACGAGCCCCACTCGGCGGAGCAATACGAGAAGGTTCAGCGGCGCGCCAAGAGGGCCGCGGCGGTGCCCTCTTTTGTCACGGCCACCTACCGCCCTCAGCTCGAAGGCGTTGAGATCTTTGCTGCCATCGCCGACGCCTACAAGCGCGAGGCCGCGCGCAAAGCAAAGGACGCGGGCAAGCGAGTCTGGATCTACAACGGGGTGCGGCCCTTCACGGGAACCTTCATGACGGATGACGTGGGTTGCTCACCGCGTGTGATCCCCTGGATTCAGTACAAATATGGCATCCCACGGTGGTTTTATTGGGAGTCGACCTACTACAAGGATTTTCAGGGTGACCGTGGGCATGTGGATGTTTGGGCTGATCCACAGAACTTTCGCAACGGGGATGGAGACAAGCTCAACGGCGATGGTCTGTTGATTTATCCAGGGCGGGACCTCAAGTTTCCAAGCCAGGATAAGGGCATCGATGGACCCTTGCCGTCTATGCGGCTCAAGGCCTGGCGGCGAGGCATTCAAGACGTGGAGTACTTGGCGTTGGCCAAGGCAGCGGGACACCAAGCTTTCGTGGATGAGCTGCTGGCCGCGATGGTGCCGCGGGCTCTCGATGAGACCCGGGCAGGTGACCCTGTCTCTTGGCCTGAGGATGGCGAGCGCTGGGTCAAGGCGCGCCGCATGCTCTTTGAGCTCTTGAAGACGGGTAAGGCGCCCACTTTGGCGCGTGAGGGGCTCGCTCGACCGGCAGAACATTGGTGGAAGAAGAGCAAGCGCACCCTCAAGCGAGTGATCAATCCCTTTGTGCGCAGCAAGAAGCGCCTGGCGGTCACGGGGGTGGTGGGGCTTTTCGGGCTGCTGCTCTTGCTCTTGGTGTTTCGTGCTTTTTTTCGTCGTAGGAGGTCACGATGAGGGTCGCACACGTCATGGCGTCCTATGAGATGGGTGGCGGCGAGATGGTCGCTTTGCGCCTAGCGCGGCAGCAGAAAAAGGATGGGTGGCCGGTAATGGCCCTTGGCTTGAGCGCCACAGGCCCCCTGCGGGCCCGCTTCGCCGAAGCTGAGATTCCGGCCGAAGTGGTGGCCAAGGGAGACGCCTTCGATGGTTCCCTCTTTGTGCGTCTCGCGCTTCACTTCTGGCGGCGGCGTGTGGAGTTGGTACATACGCACAATCCGCAGGCATTGATCTACGCTGCACCAGCGGCACGGCTCGTGGGTGCGAAAGTGGTGCACACCAAACATGGCGAGGCGATGGACCTCGGTCGCCGCATGTGGCTGCGGCGGGGAGCTGCACGCTTCGTGCACGCTTTCGTGTCTGTTTCGGAGCGCACCGAGTCTTTCGCGCGTGAGCAGAAGGAGGCGCCCCTCGCGCGCCTCGCGGTCATCGACAATGGCGTCGACATTGAACGCTATGCTCCTACCAAAGAGCGTCGGGCGCAGGCCCGGAAGAGGTTGGGTTTCGCCGAGGGCGTTCCCGTGGTGGGTAGCGTGGGGCGTCTGCAAGAGGTGAAAGACCATGCGCTGCTGCTGCGGGCTGTGGCACGCTGCCCCAACGCGACGCAGCTTGTCCTGGTGGGCGATGGGCCCGAACGCGGCCCCCTCACCGAGCTGGCTGAGGCGTTGGGGATTGCTCCACGTGTACACCTGCTGGGGCACCGTGACGACGTGGAGGACTTGTATCCCGCGTTCGATCTCTTCGCCATGAGCTCTCGCACCGAGGGACTACCTTTGGTGATGGTCGAGGCTATGGCCTCGGAGGTGGCTGTGGTGTCGACGGCCGTAGGCGGGATCCCCGCGGTGCTCGGAGAAGGGGTAGGGGAGCTTGTTCCTGCTGGGGATGAAGAGGCTCTCGCGAACACCCTCCAGGCCCTCTTGGCGGATGTCGTTCGCCGGAAGCGATTGGCGCTGGCCGGCCGGGCGCGGGTGCTAGAACGGTATTCATTACAAAAGATGGCTCAGCGCTATGCTGATCTTTACGCTCGCCTTTAGAGGCAGCCCTCGGAACTCTGGCTGGTGTTTGGGCTCTGGCTGGTGTTTGGGCCCTGAGGTATAGTCACCACACGCCGACGCGAGAGCCGGGTGTCATGGGAGGAGCATGATAGATAACCTTCAACAGCGCGAGATCCGAACGGCACGGGAGCAACTGGATCGTCTCTTTGCCTTCGTCCGGCGTGCCCTGCGGCATTTCTGGCTCGCGACATTGATCGTCTGTGTTGGTGGGGCTGCCGCGGTTGGTTTGGCGCTGGTCTCACAGCGCAAGTATATGTCCGAGACGGTGATCCTCTATCGCGAGCTCATCGACGCGAGCTACGTGCAGGGGTCAGACGTGCGACGCATGACGGCGCGCGAGGTAGGGTCGCGGCTACGCGAGCTGGTGTTGGGCCGCCCCCGTCTGCGCCAGCTGATTCATATGCCTGAACGCAGCGAGGCCATCACACAGGCCAAATCTCTGCAATCAAACTGGAAGGCTGCTGGCAGTCTCTGGCGCAGTAAGGAACAGGAACTGTGGAACCAGTTCCGTGAGCACCTGGACCCCTTGTTTAGTGAACTCAAAGAACAACAGGAAACCATCAGGTCCGCTGATAAAGAAAGACTTACTGCACAAAAAGCCTTGTGTGACGAATTGAAAGCCATATTGAAGTCCGATACTGACCTGCCTTCCCAACATGGCCTGGTACAAGGCTTGCAGGACAGTTGGAAAGATATTGAACACCCTGATCGCAAATTGGTGGCAACGTTTCAGGCAATGGTCACGGACTACCAGGAGCAGGTAAAGCTAGCACATCGGCAGCGAATGAATACAGACCGTGACCGATGGTGGTTAAAATCAGCGTTATTACATGAGTTAACGGTCAGCGGCAGAACCGCCAAAGGCGCTATCAGTAAGAAAACACGGGACAAGGTAGACAAAACCTGGCCTGATGACAGCTCAGACGACGGTCTCGAGGCCATTTTGGATCAGGCTTGCCGGGATGTGCTGGCTGCAGATTCGGAAGCCGGAGTTACCGATGATGCAGAAGACTTGAGTTCCCGGGCTCGACTCCTGTGTATACGCCTGGAATTTGTAGCCGGACTACAATCACCGGAAGAAGACCGCCAGCAACGCATGCAATACCAGGTTGACCGGTTGGCCGAATCCATGTCGGGTGAATCTGCAAGGCAACCGGCGAAGGAAGAAGCACGTGATTCCGAAAGAATCTGGCTGGGTATGTACGCCCTGCCGGAATCTGAATTTAAGTCGTTTGGTAAGCGTGTCAAACTTGCATTAACTACAATTATGGAACATTAATAATGAATATAAACAATAATATAAAAAATATTCTTTATGTAGTTTGTCTTATGTTATTCAGTTCTACGGTTCATGCCGCTGATGTACTACCGACCGTTGCAGGCAGTTGGGTTGCCATATTGCCTCCTGTACTGACGATTGCGCTCGCACTGGCGTTTAAACGCGTTGTACCGGCCTTGTTTGTAGGTATCTGGATGGGAGCCTGGGCAATCAACGGGTTTGGAGTGGCCGGGGCATGGACTGGATTGCTGGATACTTTCCAGGTGTATGTGGCAAATGCACTGTCAAACCCCGATCACACGGCAATTGTACTTTTCTCCATGATGATCGGTGGCATGGTGGGTATCATTTCCCGTAACGGTGGTATGCAGGGCATTGTTAACCATATTGTTAAATGGGCGGATTCGGCCCGTCACGCCTGCCTGGCAACTGCGACGCTGGGGCTCGCCATATTCTTTGATGACTATGCCAATACCCTGGTCGTGGGTAATACCATGCGACCGGTGACCGATTCGATGCGTGTTTCACGGGCCAAACTGGC
>JAFCZD010000888.1 GCA_019314525.1 Deltaproteobacteria bacterium | reverse complement strand
GTAGGCTCGCAGCTTTTCCCGCATCAGTATTCCCGCAGTCGTCAAGGATGATGCCGGCCAACCGCCGGTGGGGTCGGCGTGTGGTTGGACCAGTGCGCAGGTTTGATCCAATTTGTTGGAGATGGACCAATTGGCCCACGATAGTTTATGGGTGGCCATGAACGAGAGCCATGCTTCGGTCTCCTTATGGTCGAGATAGCCACCTCCTGATGCTTCGCATACGCCCCATTCTGTGACGAAAATTGCGATCCCAGAGGCGATCGCGGCGGCAGTGCGGTCTCGCAACCATTGCTTATGGGTTGCGGCGTAGAAATGTAGAGCGTAGGCGATGTTTTGGCCGGGTACCGGGTTGGCTGCAGCTTGATCGACCCCCTGAGACCAGCTGGGTGTGCCAACGACGATCAGGTTATCCGGGTCAATGGCTCGGATATTGGTGATGATATCCGTGGCGTAGGCTTTGATTTGCGGCCATGTCTCGCCCTCGGGTTCGTTGAAGATCTCGTAGATCACGTTGGGGTAGCTGCCGTAGAGTGTGGCCATTTCGATGAAGAACGCGCGCGCCGCGTCGATGTTCTTGGGCGCGTTATGGTCGTGCCAGTCAATGATAACGTAGATGCCCCGCTTGATCGCTTCGTCCACCACGGCGATGACTTTAGCCCGTTCGGTAGTGGGGCTGCTGAGGTAGGCCCCCGTGGGTTCGATGCCCATGGCGGCACGGACGATATCGACTTTCCAATCATCCACAAGCCAGGACACCGTGGACGCTTTCCAAAAGGCGCCCCACCAATTGCTCCACGCGAAGGATACACCTCGGAGTTGAGGTGGCTTGCCGCTTTGGTCCACGACGCGGTTGCCCAATACAGAGAGGGCGCCATGCAGGACGACGGGGCTTTGAACACCAGGACCTGGCTCGCTATCGGTGGCTTCTTGTCCAAGGTCTGCTGGTTGTTCTTCAAGATCGGGTGCACTCTGGAGGTCGCGCTTGCGCAGCGACCTCACCCTCGAGGTCCTCGAAACGACGCATGGCCAGTTCTAGGTACTCTTCCTCTTGGTCGACACCGATATATCGCCGGCCCAGGCGCGCCGCCGCGATGCCGGTGGTCCCGCTGCCAGAAAAGGGGTCAAGGACCACGGCGTCTTCTGCACTCGCCGCACGCACGATGGGGTCCAGCAGGGCAAGGTCCATAATGGTTCCTATCCTTTCCTTCACACTCGTTTTCTCTGCGCCTGATGGCACGAAGCTTCCTTCATCGCCACCATTCTCACGAGCGCTGACGCTTCTTACTCCAGGCAGCAATGTTTGTATTTCTTGCTGGACCCGCAAGGACAGGGATCATTGCGACCTACCCCAGTGGCCTTGGCGACGTGCGATATCCGCAGTGTCCGCGCAGCGTCGAGTAGCTCACGATCCTCTGAGCTGAGAGTTGACTCGTCAGTGACACCGCTGGCGCAAAGCAATGCCAATAGACGAAATGTGGCTTCGATGCTCTTGTGAGCAAACACAGGATCTATCTCAGAATCTGACCCTTCCGCTGACCCTTCCGCGGCTGGAATCAACAAGTCGAGATTCTTCAATCCTTCTTCCTTGTCTCGTGCCTGGTCGGAAAGCGCCAAGATGAATGGCGCGAGTTCTGGCGCTTGCTCCATCGTGGATCGGGTCCAGCGCGTCAACATCTCTGCTTCAATGAGGGGGAACTGAGCAAGAACGCGCAAACCGAGGAGGCGACGTGGTTCCGCATCGAGACTCGCAATCCACTCGATCATCGCCTGGTCCGCCTTGATGTCGTTCTTCCATAGGAGGCGAATGAGCAGCGCTGAGGCCAAACACATTTCCCGCCCATCGAGCAAGATATTGAAGGGGGAGTTGCGAATGCCCTTATCCCATAAGGCGTCGGCTGATGTTGGGTCGAATGGGACGGCCACGCGATGCTCGGTGTCGAGAAAGACACACCACGCGTGTGAGACCCGTGAGCGCAGATCGCTTTTCCCGTGGAGGATAATCACATGCGCTGAACCAAGACCTGGGTTGAGGTAGCGGCAGATAACGAAGAGATCGGCGACCACTCGTGCGTAGTCCCGGCAAACCATGGGGATCGCGTCACCACCATCTACTAGCTGGAGTAAGAGGTCTGCCGTGCTGGTGCTATCTCGCTTCATCATGGCGTCGAGCAGGCCTGGTGTCTCGAGTAGGCCCGGAGGCAGTTCGAGATCAATCTCACCTTGAAATAGCAACGCGAATAACGCGTTGGCGTCGTCGTAGCACGCGTGACGACAAACGAAGAGGATCAAAAAGCGACAAACCTCCCAGGGGGCCAAGCTCTCGAGCGGACGCTCGTCGAGACCTGCCAGGTCACGGTCGCTGGCGTGCAATCCGGCGTAGGCGCGCTTGATCAATA